>JBCDGG010000055.1:0-29513 GCA_038757905.1 Pseudomonadota bacterium
CCCACCATGCCGACGATCTCGTAGGTCCGGCGCAGGACCGGGGCGGCCAGCGCGCGGGCGCGCTCGGCACCGCGTTCGAGAATGCGGTCGATCTCTGCCTGGTCCTGCATCAGGCGCGACATCTCCGACGTGATCGGCGACAGGTGGCTGACGGCAAGATCCGCCAATGCGGGCTTGAACTCCGAGAACGGCTTGCCGCCATGCTCGGCCATCACCTCCGCCACGCTGGTATCGGCCAGCGCGGCGTAGATGTTGACGAGGTTCTTGGCCTCTGCGCGGTCCTCCAGCCCCTCCTCCGTCTCCGGCAACGGCTCGGGATCCGTCCGCGCCTTGCGGATCTTCTGGGCGATCGCATCGGCGTCGTCGGTCAGGTTGATCCGGGTCATGTCCGAGGGATCGGACTTCGACATTTTCTTCGTCCCGTCCCGGAACGACATGATGCGCGTCGCCGGCCCCTTGATGACGGGCTCGGTGATCGGAAAGAACTCCACCCCGAAATCGTGGTTGAACTTCATCGCAATGTCGCGCGTCAGCTCGAGATGCTGCTTCTGATCGTCCCCCACGGGCACATGGGTGGCGTGGTAGATCAGGATGTCGGCCGCCATCAGCGCGGGATAGGCGAAGAGACCGAGCGAGGCGTTCTCGGCATTCTTGCCCGCTTTGTCCTTGAACTGCGTCATGCGCTTCATCCAGCCCATGCGCGCTACACAATTGAAGATCCACGCAAGCTGCGCGTGTTCGGGCACCTGGGACTGATTAAAGAGGATCGACCGCTCCGGGTCGATCCCGGCGGCGATGAACCCGGCGGCGAGTTCGCGGGTCGCGCGCCTCAGATCCCCCGGATCCTGCCACACGGTGATCGCGTGCAGATCGACCATGCAATAGATCGTCTCGAACTCCCCCGCCCGCTCCATGTCGACGAACCGCTTCATGGCGCCGAGGTAGTTGCCGAGATGCAGATGCCCCGTGGGCTGGATGCCGGAGAAGACGCGGGGCGTGAATGCAGGCGAGGAAGCGTCGGACATGGAACGGGCTTTCGGTCAGCTTGGCACGGATATGCGGTAGTCATCGCAGCGCGGCTCGCTTATCGGGGGGGCGTGGAGCCGTCAACCGACACGGCTCACCCGGCCCGCGCGTCCTGCAGGAGAACCGATGCACGATCCAGACGCCTCTCCCTTCAATGCGCTGCCTCCTGTCGTGGTCGCGCTATCGCTGGCGATCTTCGGTGTGGAGCTCATGTTCATGCTCGCCAGGTCGGGGATGATCGGCGCGACGCGCGGCGGCGAAGACTGGCGGATCATGGCGCTGCAGCAATACGCGTTCTCGGGCGAGTTGTTCGACTGGATGCGCGAGAGCGGGCGCTGGCCGCTCAATCAGGTCGCGCGCTTTGTCACCTATCCGTTCGTCCATGGCGGCTTCACCCAGATGATCTTCGTGGTGGTGTTCGTTCTGGCGCTGGGCAAACTGGTGGGCGAGGTGCTGTCGCAGGTGGCCGTTCTGGTGATTTTCTTTGCGGCAGCGATCGTCGGGGCTCTGGCCTATGCCATTCTGCTCGACGATCCGCGCCCGCTGGTTGGGGGCTTTCCCGCAGCCTACGGCCTGATCGGCGGCTATACCTTCATTCTATGGGTGGGCTACGGGGCCGTCGGCGCCAACCAGTACCGGGCCTTTCGGCTGATCGGCTTTCTCCTCGGCATCCAACTGGTGTTCGGCCTGTTCTTCACCGTCGGCAACGCCTGGGTGGCCGAGGTAGCGGGGTTCGCGACGGGCTTCCTGCTCTCGCCGCTCCTGGTACCCGGGGGATTTGCCCGTCTGCTCGCGCGCCTGCGGGAGCGCTGATTTTTCGACGGGGCGCGCCGTCGCGCTACTGTCTTGGAGACGGAGGAAAGGGAAGAACGATGACACTCAAGGTATACCTCTCGGGCGAGATCCACACGGATTGGCGTGAGCGCATCGTCGACGGGGCGCAGGGGCTCGACGTGGCGTTCGACGCGCCGGTCACCGATCACGATGCAAGCGACGATTGCGGTGTGGCGATCCTCGGCGCCGAGCCGAACAAGTATTGGCACGACCACAAAGGCGCGATGGTCAATGCCATCCGCACTCGGCGCGGGATCGAGCAGGCGGACGTCGTCGTCGTGCGGTTTGGCGACAAGTACAAGCAGTGGAACGCAGCGTTCGACGCGGGCTATGCGTCTGCGCTCGGCAAGTCGCTGGTGGTCTTGCACCCGCCGGAGCACCAGCACGCCCTGAAGGAGGTCGACGCCGCGGCCCTCGCCGTGGCCGAACAGCCCGAACAGGTGGTGGAGATCCTGCGCTACGTGCTGACCGGGGCGCTGCCTGGGCGTTCGGCGCAGGCCGCCGAGTAACACGTCCCGCATCGCAGCGCCGGGCTGCCGGCGATCAGGGCAGCCCCGCGTCCCCGTGGGCGAGGAGGACGGGCACGATCAGATCCTCTTCGTCCAGCAGGTGACGGTTCAGCAGCGGCGCGAAACCGGTGAGTGTCTTGTGCAGGCGCCCGGTCGCCGTGGCATGGCCCGCCGGATCCGACTGGAGCACCGTATTGGCCCGCGCCGTCAGCTCCTCCAACTGCGCGTCCAGCGCATGGTGATCGGCGTCCAGCAGGTCGAAGCCAGCGCTGAGCCGCAGATCCTTCTGGGAAAGAACCGGGAAGAACCGGGTGTCTTCCACCGTGTGGTGGGTATGCAATTCGCCCACGAACATCCCGCCGAACCGAGAGAGCAACCGGCCATACCGCTCCGCCTCGGTGTCACCGTCGAGCATCCGTTCCGCATCCGTGGTCAGCCGGTCGAGCAATTGGCGGAACAGGATGTGGCGGTCCAGCCAAAAGCGAATGAGGTGCGAGAAGCCCGGATCGGCCTCCCACGCCGCACGCGGATAGCGCTCCAGCAGAACGCGGAGCGCCTCGGGCAGGCCCTCCCGCGTTGCAAGGCTTGGCGTGCCGTCAGTCACGCGCCGGGATCTTCAGCCCGCGCTGGACGGCCGGCCGTTCGAGGAAGCGCTCCAGATAGGCCACCGTCCGGGGGTGTTCGCCCCAGCCGACCAGATCGCGCGCGCCGTAGAACTCCAGCCCGCGCAGCCAGGGCGCCAGTGCGATATCGGCGATGGAGTATTGGCCGGCGATCCAGTCCTGGCCCTCAAGCTGGCCCTCGATCACATTCAGCAGGCGGCGCGCCTCGGCGATGTAGCGCTCCCGCGGGAGCGGGTCTTCGACCTCGGCGCCCTTGAACTTCACGAAGAACCCCAACTGGCCGAACATCGGCCCGACGCCCCCCATCTGGAACATCAGCCATTGGGTGATGCGGAACCGGTCCGACGCGGTGGAACCGATGAGCTGGCCCGTCTTCTCGGCGAGATAGAGCAGGATCGCGCCCGACTCGAACAGCGTGATCGGCGCACCGTCGGGGCCATTGGGATCGAGGATCGCGGGGATCTTGTTGTTGGGATTGAGCGACAGAAACGCGGCGCTTTTTACATCGGCATCCGCGAGCGTGACCTTGTGAACCTCGTAGGGCAGCCCGGTCTCCTCCAGCATGATGGAGGCTTTGACGCCATTTGGCGTCGGAAAGGAGTAAAGCTGCAGAATGGTCGGGTCCTGCGGGGCCCAACGGGAGGTTACGGGGAATGCGCTGAGGTCTGTCACGGGTCGTTATCTCCTTTTGATAGGACGGAGATAAACGTACTCGCGCGGTTCACCAGTCGGCAGAACGGAACAGCAAAGGACGCATCGGCGCACAGAAGGAAGCGGCCCCGCCGACGAAAAAGGGGGGCCAAAGCCCCCCGCATTCAGCTTGATTGTCCGCGCTTCAGGCGGATGTCTTGGCCTTGCGCGCGCGCCAGATCAGCAGGCCGATCGCACCGCCAAGCAGCGGCAACGCCGGCGGAACCGGGATGATCTCCGGGTCTTCGAACGACACCGTGACCGAGGACAAGAAGTATCCAACCCCGTCGGTCGGCTCAACGGACGGCGTGATGTTCGTCCATGTGAAGACCGTCCCCGAGATAACGTTCTCAGGATCAATCGTCTCCGATCTGTTGAAATCGAAGAACTCGCTCACGATCGGGTTAACAAACAGCTGGCCTTGCTGATCCCCTCTCCTGAACGCATCCACTTCGAACGACTCAATGGTCACCTGCGATCCGAAGGTCAGCACGATGTCTTCGAGTTGCCCGATCCGGCTGGAGGCATTGCCAGCGCTGTCTCCAACGCCGAGGCCGATGTCAAAATGATTGATCCCCTCCAAGGTCGAGCCACCGTCGGTACCCGCACCCGTCGCAGAGAGCGTCGGCGCAGACCCATCGCTGCGCGTGAAGGTCAGATCGTAGGGCGACCCGGGTGTAGCGCATGTCCCTTCGGGCGCGTTCACCCCGCAGAGAACGACGTCCCCATTGAACGTGTACGTCGCCGTGGCTGCCGTCGCCACCGCCGGCGCGAACAGTGCCGCCGCAGCAAACGCCAATGAAACCTTAGACACAGCCATCATCATACCTCAGGATCACTTCACTGATGCGCATATGCGCACAATTCGTTTACCATAGGACACACGGAACTCAAGCGCTCGGCAAGCGATTTGTTAACCAAATGCCTTTGTACTGCGGCACTTTTGCCAGACACGGACAATCCCGCCGACGCCCTGTCCGCCGGACCCGTCTCGAGAACGGTTGCCGCATCGGAAACAAAAAAAGGTCTCCGACTTGCCGGAGACCTCTCATAATTCTGCCGCATTTCGCGGGTCGGCGTCAGAGCAAACCTTCGCGCTGGGCCTTCTTGCGCGCGAGCTTGCGCGCACGGCGAATCGCTTCAGCCTTTTCGCGCGCCTTCTTCTCCGACGGCTTTTCGAAGTGCTGGCGCAGCTTCATCTCGCGGAAGACGCCTTCGCGCTGCAGCTTCTTCTTCAGCGCGCGCAGCGCCTGATCGACGTTATTGTCGCGAACGGAAACCTGCATGTGGATGTCACCACCTTTCCTGTTAGAGTTTCGACTGCGTGCAGGAGGTGGCGCTATAGCAAGCACGACTTAGCTTGTCCAGCGCGCCGCGGGCGTTTGCCTGCGATGCGCCATGCATGCCAGACACATAAGGAAATAAGGGAAGCGCCATGACCGACGAGGCCCAAAGCCAACCCGAGCCGCTCTCGCTCGCCGAGGCGCGCGCGCGCCTCGTGGACGCCGCGATGATGCATGTGCCATTCGACGGTTGGAGCGAGACGAGCTTTCGCGCGGCCGCCCGAGACGCCGGGATAGAACGCACGCTGGCCGATGCGGCATGTCCCAGGGGCGCGGTCGATCTTGCGCTGGCCTTCCACGAGGCCGGCGATCAGGCGATGCTGCGCCGCCTTTCCACCGAGGATCTGTCGGGCTTGCGCTTCCGCGACAAGGTCGCGACGGCGGTGCGCTTTCGCATCGAAGCCGCCGAGGACCGCGAGGTTGTCCGGCGGGGATCGTCGCTGTTTGCCCTGCCGCAATACTCCGCCGATGGCGCGCGAGCGCTCTGGGGCACGGCCGACCGGATCTGGACGGCCCTCGGCGATACGTCCGACGATCTGAACTGGTACACCAAACGCGCGACGCTGTCCGGCGTCTACGCCTCGACAGTGCTGTACTGGCTCGGCGATGACAGCGAGGGCCGCGAGGCGACATGGGCCTTCCTCGACCGGCGCATCGCAGACGTCATGGAGATCGAGAAGCTGAAAGCCCAGGTGAACGACAACCCGGTTCTGAAACGGGTGTTTGCCGGGCCCCTTTGGCTGGCGAGCCAGATCAAGCCGCCACGCAGCCCCGCCGACGCACGTCTGCCCGGCTATCTCGGTCAGAGGTCCCGCCCGACCTGACGGCACCCGCCCCCGGGGCCATGCCCAAAGCGGCAAGCGGAGGGTCGCGGTGGCGCGCGATTGCATCCCGCCGCGCAACGCGCAACAACATCGCCGGACGATGAGGCAGGAGCCGGCGATGACCCTTCCCGAAGAGATGACGGCAATCGAGATCCGCGAACCCGGCGGGCCGGAGGTGCTGGTGCCCTGCACCCGGCCGGTGCCCCGGGCGCGGGAGGGCGAGGTCGTTCTCCGGGTTGCGTGGGCCGGCGTGAACCGCCCCGATGCGCTGCAGCGCGCAGGCAGCTACGCGCCCCCGAAAGGCGCCTCCGACCTGCCGGGTCTCGAAGCGGCGGGTACGGTCGTTGCCGTCGGCCCCGGCGTCTCGGGCTGGGCCGTCGGCGATACGGCCTGCGCCCTTCTGCCGGGCGGCGGCTACGCGGAATATGTGGCGACCCCGGCCGCGCATGCGCTTCCCGTCCCCGACGGGATGAGCCTGCGCGAAGCGGCCTGCCTGCCGGAGACCTTCTTCACCGTTTGGACGAACGTCTTTCAGCGTGGGGCCTTGCGCGCGGGGGAGCGGTTCCTGGTCCATGGCGGCACCTCCGGGATCGGAACGACGGCCATCCAGCTCGCCCGCACCTTCGGGGCACGGGTCTTCGCCACGGCCGGCTCGGCAGAGAAATGCGCGCGCTGCGTCGAGCTTGGTGCGGAACGCGCCATCAACTACCGCGACGAGGATTTCGTCGAGATCCTGCGCGCCGAGGGCGGCGCGGACCTGATCCTGGACATGGTCGGCGGCGAATACCTACCCCGCAACGTCAAGGCACTGGCCGACGACGGGCGGCTTGTGCAGATCGCCTTCCTGCAGGGGCCGAAAGTGGCGCTGAACTTCGCGCAGGTGATGGTGCGCCGCCTGACGATCACGGGATCAACCCTGCGCCCGCAATCCGACCTCGCCAAGGCCGAGATCGCGACAGCGCTGAAGGCAAAGGTCTGGCCGCTCCTGGCCTCGGGACAGATCGCGCCGGTGATCGACAGTACCTTCCCTCTGGCCGACGCGGCCGAGGCGCACCGCCGGATGGAAAGCTCCGCCCATATCGGAAAGATCGCGCTGGAGGTTTCGCCCTAGGCGCCTGTGGCGTGGTGTGCCGGACGTCGCTGAGGCGTACCTTTCTAACTCAGAGGTGTGCGCCCACTGGGTTTGGGAAGGGCCAGCGCATCGGGCCGGACGATGAGACCGCTCCCGGCGCAGAGCGGCCGGCGCAAGGCGCGCGCCCGTGCGGCGCCGGATCGGGAGAACGACGTGCCGGGAACCGGCCCCTCTGGCACCGGCGCGCGGCTTTGCTATAAGCCGCTGAAGCCATGGGAGAGGCCATGACGTTTCGCGCCCGTCATCTGCTAGGGATCGAGCCCTTGCACCCTGTCGAGATCGCCGCGGCGCTCGACCTGGCCGAGACCTATGTCACACTGAACCGCGGCTCGGAGAAGCACGGCACGGCACTCGCCGGGCTGACGCAGATCAACATGTTCTTCGAAGCCTCGACACGCACGCAAGCGTCCTTCGAGCTTGCGGGCAAGCGGCTCGGCGCAGATGTGATGAACATGGGCATGGCGGCAAGCTCGATCAAAAAGGGCGAGACCCTGATCGACACAGCGCTGACGCTCAACGCCATGCACCCGGATCTGCTGGTGGTGCGGCACCTGCAGTCAGGCGCCGTCAATCTTCTGGCGGACAAGGTGAACTGCGCCGTGCTGAACGCCGGGGACGGCCGTCACGAGCATCCGACGCAGGCGCTGCTCGACGCGCTCACGATCCGCCGCGCCAAAGGGCGGCTGCACCGGCTGACGGTCGCCATCTGCGGCGACATCGCCCATAGCCGTGTCGCCCGTTCGAACATTCTGCTTCTGGGCAAGATGGAGAGCCGGGTCAGGCTGGTCGGGCCGCCGACGCTGATCCCGGCCGGCGCGTCGGATTGGGGCGTGGAGGTGACCGACGACATGGCGGAGGGGCTGGCCGGTGCGGATGTGGTGATGATGCTGCGACTCCAGAAGGAGCGGATGAACGGCGGGTTCATCCCATCGGAACGGGAGTACTATTATCGCTTCGGCCTCGACGCCGAGAAGCTGTCGCACGCCGCGCCGGACGCCATCGTGATGCATCCCGGGCCGATGAACCGGGGCGTGGAAATCGACGGCCTGCTGGCCGACGACATCAACCGTTCGGTGATCCAGGAACAGGTGGAGATGGGCGTCGCCGTCCGGATGGCGGCGATGGACCTGCTGGCCCGCAACCTGCGCGCCGAGCGCGAGGCGTCCGCGCCCGGCCCGGCGGAGCGCCGGCCATGAAGCCGCTCAACGTACCCGCAGACGAGCACGGCGCGGTCCGGGTGTTCGCGCTCGCCGTGTCCGGCGCCGAGTGGACGGACACGTCCCGGCCGGACTGGAGGCTACCCGATGCGCTCGGCGTCGAGAGCCTCGGCGTCGAGGATGTCCAGGTCTTTGACATCGGCGATCTTGCCGGAGTGCCCTTGCGGCAGTTCCTCGCGGACGGATACGGCATCGACGAGGCCGCACTCGATGCGGCCGGGACGGCGCTCGACGCCCCAAGCGGTGTCATCGCCGTGATCCGCTCGGCCGCGATCCCGGACAAGCCGGTGGTGCTGACACCCGTGCCCGAGGCGACCCTTCTTGGCCGGTTCGAGGAGCCCGCGGCCGCCATCGCCTTCAAGGATCCCAAACGCTACGCCAGCGCGAAGCCGCGGCCGAAGCCGAAAGCGTCACCACCGCCGGACACGCCCGAGCCCGAGGACGATGGCGCGCGCCTCGTCGAGACCTTCGCGCCCAGCCGCGAGGCCTATATCCGCAGCCACCTCTGGCTCGGCGCCGCCGCCATGGGCGGGGCAACGGCGGTGCTCTATGCCATCGGCAACCCGGACTACTGGGTGGGCGCCATTGCCGGCATCGGGGCCATCGCGGTGCGCGGGTTCTATCTGGCATCCGAAGAGCTTGGACAGCGCTGGGAGCTGACGGAGACGAGCATCCGCGGCCGCGCCGCGGGCGGCAAACTGACCCGGGTCGTCGCGCTCAATCAGGTGCAAACGGTGCGCAGCCTCGGCTCGGCGGTGCAGGTCGTGACGAAGTCGGGGGACAAGATGCTGATGAAGTACATCGGCGACCCGCATGCGGTACGGGCGCAGATCGCCCGCGCGGCCGGGGTAGCGCTGTGATGGCCGAAGACATCCTCGCCAATGCCCGGCTGATCGACCCCGAGGCCGGCACCGAGACCCGCGGCCTGCTCGCGATGCAGGACGGCCGGATCGCGCGGATCGAGGCCACCGACGCCGTCCCGCCGGGCGCACGCGATTGCGGGGGCGCCTGCCTGGCCCCCGGCATCGTCGATATCGGGGTCAAGGTGGGCGAACCGGGGGAACGCCACAAGGAAAGCTTCGCCTCCGCCGGGCGCGCCGCGGCGCGCGGCGGTGTGACGACGATCGTCACCCGCCCCGACACGACACCCGCCATCGACACGCCGGAGGTGTTGGAGTTCGTCACCCGGCGCGCGGCGGAGGAATGCGTGGTGCGAATTGCCCCGATGGCAGCCCTGACGAAGGGCCGGGACGGGCGCGAGATGACCGAGCTGTCGTTTCTGCAGGACGCGGGCGCGGTCGCCTTCACCGATGGCGACCGTGTGGTCGCCGATACGCGCGTGCTGTCGCGCGCCTTCACCTATGCCCGGAGCCTTGGGGCGCTGGTCGTGGCCCATCCCCAGGAGCCGGGCCTGTCGCGCGGAGCCGTGGCCACGAGCGGCAAGTTCGCCTCGCTCCGCGGGTTGCCGGCGGTGTCGCCCATGGCCGAGCGCATGGGCCTCGACCGGGACATCGCGCTCTTGGAAATGACGGGCGTGGCCTATCACGCAGATCAGATCACCACCGCGCGCGCGCTTCCGGCCCTCGACCGCGCCAAGCGCAACGGGTTCGACATCAGCGCCGGAACCTCCATCCATCACCTGACGCTGAACGTGTTCGACATCGGCGACTACCGGACGTTCTTCAAGGTGAAGCCCCCGCTGCGAGCCGAAGATGACCGTCTGGCCGTCGTGGAGGCGGTGCGTTCCGGATTGATCGACACCATCTCGTCGATGCACACGCCGCAGGACGAGGAGAGCAAGCGCCTGCCTTTCGAAGCCGCCGCTTCCGGCGCGGTCGGCCTGGAGACGTTGCTGCCCGCGGCGATGCGGCTGCTGCATGCCGGGGCGCTGACGTTGCCGGAGCTCTGGCGCGCGCTGTCGCACAATCCGGCGCGCCGCCTCGGGCTGGACGGCGGCCGGTTGCAGGTCGGCGCGCCGGCGGATCTGGTGCTGTTCGATCCGGACGCGCCCTTCGTGCTGGACCGGACGACGCTCGCCTCGAAGTCGAAGAACACGCCCTATGACGGTGCCCGGATGCAGGGACGGGTGGTCGCGACATGGGTCGGGGGCGCATGTGTCCACGGTGCGGCGCCATGAGTCTGTGCGCCTCCGGCGGGGATACTTCTGGCAAGATGAAGACGGGGCTCACTCTGGCGGGGCTCGTTCAGGTGGGGCCCATTCAGCTGGGGCCCATTCAGCTGGGGCACGCGCGATGCCGTTGATCGAAAGCTCCCCGGCGCTGCTGCTGCTTGTCGGCGCGTTGGCCTATCTGCTGGGATCGGTGCCGTTCGGCATCGTCATGGCCCGGCTCTTTGGGCTGGGCGATCTGCGGGCCATCGGCTCCGGCAATATCGGAGCGACCAACGTGCTGCGGACGGGCCACAGGCTCGCCGCCGCGCTGACGCTGATCGGCGACGCAGGCAAGGGAGGCGCGGCGGTGCTGGCCGCGCGGGCGCTCGTCGGCGAGGATGCCGCGCAGATTGCCGGGCTTGCGGCATTCCTCGGCCACCTGTTTCCGATCTTCTTGCAGTTTCAAGGGGGCAAGGGGGTGGCCACGTTCCTTGGCGTTCTGCTGGCGCTGGCCTGGCCCGTGGGCCTTTCGGCATGCGCGACATGGCTCGCCGTCGCGGCGCTCTTCCGGTATTCCTCGCTTTCGGCGCTGGGCGCGGCGCTGTCCGCTCCGATCTGGGCGCTGATGCTCGACCGGCAGGGCGTGGTGATCCTCTGTATCGTTCTGGCCGCGCTCGTCTTCGGCACCCACCGCAGCAACATCCGGCGGCTGGCCACGGGCACCGAACCGCGGATCGGCAAGTCCCGCTCTTGAGCGCGGCCGGGGCCGACGCGGCTTTCATCGAGGCGTTCGACGCGCTACCGCTCGGCACATTCGAAGCCCGGTTCGAGGGTGCGCGCTGGGTCGTGACGCGCAGCCGCTGTGCCGGTGGCCGGTCGGAGAAGCTGGTCGGGGAAGCCGCCGACGGGTCCGACGACGTGTCGATGAACGTCTATCGGCTGTCCGGCGGGGCCCGTCTGGCGCCGTGCGAGATGTCGGTCGAGAAGGCCCGCGCCTTCGTCATGGGCGCCGTCCCGTTGCCCTAGCGATCCCGATTCTCCTTGCGCGCGGGATCTCAATCCCGATGCTCGGGCTCCAGCAGCAGCCAAATCCGGAGAGGGAACCACAATGGGATTTCAGGACGCCGTCAGAACCTGCCTCAGCAAATACGTCACCTTTTCGGGGCGCGCCACGCGCTCCGAATTCTGGTGGTTCGTGCTGTTCCTCCTCCTGGGAAATCTCCTGTTCGGCGTGATCGACCGGATGCTCTTCGGCACAGGCCCAGAGGGCGAGGCGTATTCTGTCTTGGGGGCTATCTTCTCGCTCGCGATGATCCTGCCCTCGATCGCGGCCGGGGTCCGCCGTCTGCACGACAAGGACATGGCGGGCTGGTGGTACCTGCTGGTGCTGATCCCGATCCTGGGGACGCTCGTCCTGCTGTTCTTCTTCGTGCAGAAGGGCACGGAGGGAGAGAACAGGTTCGGGCCGGACCCGCTGGCCGGCATGGCCTGAGGCGGAGCGGCTGGGGCGGCGCGCGGGGGCGCCGCCGCTCCCACAGGCGTGGCGCTAGTAGGCGAACTCGGCGAAGACGGGCTCTACCCGCGCGCCCCAATCGCCGTGGTAGCGGGCCAGCAACTCGTCGGCCGGCACCTGACCGGAGGCAAGGCTCTCCTGCAGCGCGTTGAGGAAATGCGTCTCGTCCGGGATCAGCCCGCCGGCGCCGGGCAGGGCGCGCGCCTTCAGCCCTTCCCCGGCGATGGCGACGGCCTCGCGCGCGATGTCGGCGAGCTTGATGCCGCCCGCCTCCCCCTGCAATGCGGAGACGGAGGCGGCAACGCGCAGCCCCTCGCGCGTTTCGGCATCCCAGCCCTTCACCAGATCCCACGCGGCATCGAGCGCTGTGGCGTCGTAGGTCAGCCCCACCCAGAACGCGGGCAGGGCGCAGAGACGGCGCCAGGGGCCGCCATCGGCGCCGCGCATCTCGATGAACTTCTTCAGGCGTGCCTCGGGGAAGATCGTGGTCAGGTGATCGGCCCAGTCGGACAGGGTGGGGATCTCGCCGGGCAGCGCCGGCAACTTGCCCTTCAGGAAGTCGCGAAACGACTGGCCAAGCGCGTCGATATACACGCCGTCCCGGTAGACGAAGTACATCGGAACATCGAGCGCATACTCCACCCATCGCTCGAAACCGAAGCCGTCTTCGAAGACGAAGGGCAGCATGCCCGTGCGGTCCGCATCGAGATCCCGCCAGATCCGCGAGCGCCAGGACTTGTGCCCGTTGAGCGTACCTTCGAAGAACGGCGAATTGGCGAAGAGCGCCGTCGCGACTGGCTGAAGCGCCAGGGCGACCCGCATCTTCTGCGCCATATCGGCCTCCGACGCGAAGTCCAGATTCACCTGAACCGTGCAGGTGCGGTACATCATCTGAGTGCCGTGGGTGCCGACGCGGCCCATGTACTCCGTCATCAGTTTGTACCGGCCCTTGGGCATGCGCGGCATGTCGGCATGGCTCCAGATCGGCGCGGCCCCGAGGCCGATGAAACCGACCCCGATCTCGTCGGCGACGGATTTCACCTCACGCAGATGTGCGTTCACTTCATCGCAGGTCTCGTGGATCGAACGCAGCGGCGCGCCCGAAAGCTCCAGCTGTCCGCCGGGTTCGAGCGACACGTTCGCGCCGTCCTTTTCCAGGCCGATGATGTTGTCGCCCTCGAAGAGCGGCGACCATCCGAAGCGGTCGCGCAGGCCTTCCAGCACGGCCCGCACCGAGCGGGCGCCCTCGTATGGCAAGGGGCGGAGCGTGTCCTTGCAATAGCCGAACTTCTCGTGCTCGGTCCCGATCCGCCAAGCGTCCTTCGGCTTGCAGCCGTCCGCCAGATACTCGGCGAGCTGCTCGGGACGCTCGATCGGGCCGCCGCCCGACTGGGGAATGGACATGGGCGTGCGCTCCCGACGTGGCCATCATTCGGGGGGTGAAGTGCGCCGCCACCGGGCGGGTGTCAAGGCCGCGGCAATCGCGGCTCGTCGCCGGATCCGTCGCGCCGCCAGATCCGGCGTATCCCGTCGGGCGGATGCTCGACCGCCTGCAGGAACGCGGCCGGGCGGGCGCCGGGCAGCGCGGCGAAGGTGTCGAACAGCCCCTCGGCGCCGGACGCGCCTATGGGGATCTCGACGCGCGGTCCGGCGGTCTGCTCGATCCGCCACACCACTCCGTTCTCCGTCGCGACGGCCGAGATCTCGCGCACCTCCGAAAGCGCGACGATGCCCCCGGTCTCGGGCCCGAAATAGGCCACCGCGCCTTCGTCGTAGCGCACGATGCCCGGTGCCGTGCCATGGGCGCCAAAGCGCATCCGGCGCCAGGCTGCGAGCGCAAGGCCAAGGGCGAAAAGGCAGACAAGGGTACCGAGACTGCCGTAGAACAGGCCCCCGCGCGTCGCGACCCACACCCCGAAGGCCGCCGCCGCCAAGGTGACCGCAAGCTCGCGCCAGCGCAGGAGAGCAGCGCGCGCCTCCGGGCGGATGAAGCTCATATCCCTTCTCCCGATGGCTCGAACAGGACCATCGCAAAGCGTCCCGCAGGGCGGAACCCGATGGAGGTATAGGCGCGCGCGGCCTGATCGCTTGCGGCAAAGAGGACGGCGCGCGTTGCCCCTGCCGCGCGCACCTCGGCGAGGTGCAGCGCGAGGGCGCGGCGGGCCAGCCCGCGCCCGCGGCTCTCAGGCGGCGTGTAGACGCCCCCGATCTGCACGACGTCCTCGACCACAGCGTTGAAGCCGGTGAGCGCCGCCGGGAGACCGCCCACTATCAGGACGCGATGCGTGCCCGCTTCCCGCCACCGTGCCACGTCTTCGGCGGCGGTGGCGCGCGCCTCGTCCTGCGGCGTGCCCAGCGTCTCGATATGGTAGGCGCTCCGCCAGGCTATCACCGTTGCCTCCGGCACGGCGTCAATCGGAACGAGATGGCTTCCGTCCGGTCCGGCCGGGATGCGCAAGGCGTCAAGATCGAGCGAAAATCCCGGCTCGTCGGAATCGTGTCTTGCGGGCCGGTCCGTCTGTCCCCAGGCCGCCAGCATGGCCCGGATCTGGCCTGCCTCGCCCAGGGCACCGGTCAGGCGGACGCCGCAGCCGAGCGCGGAGAGCGCCGCCCAATCCTCGGGGCGTTGCGCCGGCATCTGGGGCAGCGCGAGCCCCTCATTCGTCTCGCCATAGACGCCCGAGGCGTCGCCCCGCATCCAGAAGCGCATGCCGCGCGCAGCATCGCTGCCCAACCCGTAGGCAAGGAGGTTGCTCAGAGGAAACATCGAGGTCTGGATATGAGCCCGCAGCAGCGCTGCGATGGCCGGCGCATCGGCGGCAGTCGCCACACGGTAAGTCATGACCAGCCCCCCAGGGTGCTCTGCCACAGGGTCAGCGCGGCCACGGCGGCGGTATCCGCCCGCAGAATGCGCGGACCGAGGGACACGGGCCGGGCCTGCGGCAAGCCATGCAACCGCGAGCGTTCAGGCTCCGAAAAGCCGCCTTCCGGCCCGATGAGGATCGCCCATGGCCCTGGGTCTGGCTGTGTTCCGGGCGACCTCGCATCCGCGGCAAGGCCCTCCGGCTGGCCGACAAGCGCCTCGTCGCAGAACATCAGACGGCGCGCCTCGGGCCAGGTGTCGAGCAGCGTCGACAGACGCCGCAACTCCGACACCTCGGGCACGAACGTGCCGCCGCATTGCTCCGCCGCCTCAATGGCGTGGGCCTGAAGCCGGTCGCGCCGGATCCGCTCGGCATTGGTGAAATCCGTCTGGACAGGGCAGATCCGGGCCGCGCCCATCTCCGCCGCCTTCTCGACGATGAAGTCGGTACGGGATTTCTTGATCGGCGCGAACAACAGCCAAAGATCGGGCGGGCGCTGCAGCGGGCGCGTGGCGTCCAGCACGCCCAGCGTGCCGCCGCGCTTGCCCGTCGCGGTCACCTCGGCGCGCCACTCGCCCGTTTCGCCATCGAAGAGCAGCACGTGGGCGCCCATGGCCAGCCGCATTACCCCGAACAGATAATGCGCCTGATCGCGGTCGAGCGAGACCGTTTGCCCCGCCGAGAGCTTCTCGCCTACATAGAGCCTGACTTGACCCATTCCGTCCTCCGGAGTCGTGCCCACATGACCCAATCTCCGCCACCCGCACAACCCGGCGAGGGCGCTGTCGCGGACGCCTATGCCGACAATTGGGTGGACAGGTTCGCGCCGCGCCCGTGGCGGCCGTTCCTTCGTCTGTCGCGCGCCGATCGCCCCATTGGTACGTGGCTTCTGTTGCTGCCCTGCTGGTGGGCCGTCCTGGCGGCCGCCAATACGGTGGGCTGGCAGGCGCACCATGCCTGGATCCTCGTCGGCTGCACCCTCGGCGCCTTTCTGATGCGGGGCGCCGGGTGCACCTGGAACGACCTGACCGACCGGGGCTACGACGCCGCCGTGGAGCGGACGCGGTCGCGCCCGCTGCCGTCGGGCCAGGTCACGCCCCGCCAGGCGTTCTGGTGGGCAGTCGCGCAGTCGCTCGCGGCGTTTCTCATCCTGATCACCTTCCATCCGCTGGCGATTGTGCTGGGCGTCGCGTCGCTCGGCCTCGTGGCGATCTATCCCTTCGCCAAGCGCTTCACGTGGTGGCCGCAGGTCTTCCTGGGGCTGGCGTTCAATTGGGGCGCGCTGCTGGCCTGGGCCGCGGCCACAGGCGATCTGGGTTGGGCGGCTGTGTGCCTGTACCTGTCGGGCATTGCATGGACGCTGTTCTACGACACGATCTACGCCCACCAGGACAAGGAAGACGACGCACTGATCGGCGTGAAGTCCACCGCGCGGCTCTTCGGCCAGCGCACGAAGGCTTGGCTGCGGGCGTTCATGGTGGCGGCGGTCCTTGCCATGACGCTCGCGGCGATCCTGGCCGTTGCACCGGCGGCCAATCCGCTGGCGCTCGTCGTGGCGCTGGCGGGTGCCGCCGGCATGGGCTGGCATATGACGTGGCAGCTCAGCACCCTGGACACCGAAGATCCGCAGAACTGCATGCGCGTGTTTCGCTCCAACCGGGATGCCGGGCTGATCCCCGTGGCAGCCTTCGCGCTCGCGCTGATTGTCTGAGCCGACGGGCGGCGCGCGCTCAGCGCCCGCCCGCCGAAGCCGGGTATCAGGCCTCGATCATCTCGGCAGCTTTCACGACCACCTCGGCCTGCTTGATCGAGGCGATGTCGATCAGGCGCCCCTTGTAAGTCGTGGCGCCCTTGCCCTCGGCCTTGGCCTGCTCCATCGCGGCCAAGATCTCGCGCGCTTCCTGCACCTTTTCCGGCGAGGGCGTGAAAATCTCGTTCACCGCGTCAACCTGGTTGGGGTGGATCGCCCACTTCCCGACCATGCCCAACGTGGCGACGCGCAGGGCTTGCGCCCTGAACCCTTCGGGATCGGAGAAATCGCCGAACGGCCCGTCGACGGGCAGCACACCATGCGTCCGGCACGCCGCAACGATCTTCGCCGTGGCCCAGTGCCAGGGGTCGGGCCAGTAGCTCTGCCCCCCGTGCACCATGTAATAGTTCTCCTGAGTGCCGCCGATCCCGGTGGTCTGCATCCCCATGAAAGCCGCGAAGTCGGCCGCCCCGAGCGAGATCGCGGTCATCCGAGGCGATGCGGCGGCGATCTCCTCGACATGGCAGATCCCCGCCGCGGTTTCGACGATGCATTCGAACTTGAGCTTCTTGGTCCGGCCCATCGCCATCTCGATGGAGGAGACGAGCGCGTCCACCGCGTAGACATCTTCGGCACAGCCGGCTTTCGGGATCATGATCCGGTCGAGCCGCTCCGATCCCTTTTCCAGCAGGTCCACCACGTCGCGGTACCAGTAGCCGCTGTCGAGGCCATTGATGCGGACGGACAGCGACTTGTTTCCCCAGTCGATGTCGTGCGTCGCGGCAACAGCCGCCTCGCGGGCCTTCACCTTGTCATCCGGCGCGACGCTGTCTTCCAGATCGATGTTGATCACGTCGGCGGCCGAGGCGGCCATCTTCTCCAGCAATTCGGGGCGGGAGCCCGGGCCGAACAGCTGACACCGGTTTGGGATCGCCGGGGCCGGCGGTTGAATGCGAAAGCTCATGGAGATGTCCTTGCAACGAAGTTTCTTCTGCGACGCAGCATTCGATATATCTGTGCGCAGCGACCCGCAAGACAGATTGTGCGCAGAAACCGCAGGTCAGTCGGGGAAGGCGGGATTCAGCCCTCGGACGCGCCGCTTTCGTCTTCGTCGGGGCTGACGGCCGCCCGCAAGGCACCGTCGAGCCAGATACGCCCCGAATCGATGGCGCCGACATAGGCCTCAAGCGCCGGCGCGAAGGCCGGAACCGCCGCTGCGATCCGCATACCTTGGGAGTAGAGCATCGTGAAACCGGCAAAGATGCCCACCGCGATCCCGAAGCCCATGCGGCGGCTTCTGGCCTCGCGCGCCCGGCGGTTCGCCGTGGCGACGGGCATCGGGTCGTCGCCATGTTCGGGATCGCCGGCAATGGCGCTGTTGATCTCTTCGATATCAGGCAGCAACGCCCGGCGCGGCGCGGTGCGGCGCGCGCGATCATCATCGCTGATGGCCGCGACCTCGTGCAGGTCGTCCTCTCCACCCGGTCCGGCATCGCCCGGATCGCCATCGCCCAGAACCGGCGCAACGTCATCGTCAGGCAGGGGATCGGCGGCGCGCCCGCGCGGAGGCAGCGACGGCATCGCGCCCGCGCTTCGGGGCGGGGGCGGCGCGGGCATCTCCAGCTCCGGCTGGCTTTCCAGGGGCGCACGCTCCGCGGCGCGGGCCGCGCGCTCGCGCTCCGCCTCCTCGCGTAGGATCCCCATCACCTCGGGATCGTGCTGCCGGCGGGGCAGCGCCTCCTCCACCGGGGGTTCTTCGGGCTCCAGCGCCAGCTCGGGATGCAGCTGAAACCACGTGTGTCCACAACTCGAACACTGCACGTCCCGCCCCTCCTCCGGGATGACGGTCGCGTCTATCTCATACTGAGCGCCGCAATTGGGGCAGGTGAGTCTCATGGCGTTTCCTTGTGCCACGCGGCTGGCACGCTCCACGTTGAGTACGATATCTTGCGGAAAACGCAACATTCAAAGGGAAACCGCGAAATCGTTAACGCCGCTCCGCACGTTCTCGGCGGCCGGGGCAGAACGGTAACATAGGCGTTGCGGTATCGCTTGGGCCGGAAGGAGCGGTACATGCCGGCGCAACACCGCTTGCGGGGCGCGCGCTTCTGAGAGAAACGACCCCCCATGCAATGGTTTCGCTCTCTCCTCTTCGTCGGCCAGATGTATCTGATGATGGCCGTGCTGGCGCTCTACTTCACACCGCTCGCCTTGCTGGACCGGAAATGGGCCTTTTCGGGCGTGCGCACCTATTGCCGCTGGGTGCGGTGGACGGCGCGATGGATGGTGGGCCTGCACTCCGAAATCCGGGGCGAGATCCCGACCGAGGAGGTATTGATCGCCTCCAAGCACCAGAGCTTCTTCGACATCATCCTCATCGTCTCCGTGGTGCCGCGCCCAAAGTTCATCATGAAGGCCTCGCTACGTTGGGCGCCCATCCTGGGCTGGTACGCCAAGCGCATCGGCTGCATCGCGGTCGACCGGGGGCGCCGTGCCGAAGCCATCGCCCAGATGAAGCGCGGCGTGGCAGAGGGCACGGCCGGGCCCGGGCAACTGATCATCTATCCGCAAGGCACCCGCGTCGCCCCCGGGGCCTACCTGCCCTACAAGATCGGGACGGGCGTGCTCTACGAACAGCTCGGGCAGCCCTGCATTCCGGCCGCAACCAATGTGGGTGTCTTCTGGCCACGCACGGGGATCGGCCGCAAACCGGGCCTGGCGGTGGTGGAGTTTCTGGAGCCGATCCTGCCCGGCGCCCCGGTTCCGGACGTCATGAAAGACCTGGAGAACAGGGTTGAAGCCGCCTCGAACGCCCTGATGCGGGAAGCCGGGTTCGAGCCGTCGCGCTGATCACCGGCTGGAACCGCCCGGCTTGACCGCTTTCTCGGCGCGCGGGCGTCGGTCAGGCACGCCCCGCCGCGGCGGACAGCAGAATGGGGTTGATCCCGAGCGTGCCCAAGGCCCGCTCCCACTTGTTCTCATCCGCCGTCTCGAACACGATCTCGGAACTCGCCCGGCAATTCAGCCAGGTGTTCTGCGCGATCTCGCCTTCAAGCTGCCCGGGCCCCCACCCCGCATATCCCAGGGCCATCAAGGTACGCTCGGGGCCGTCTCCGCGGGCGATATCCTCCAGGATATCGAGCGTGGCCGTCATCGCGAACGTGTCGTCGACCTGCAGTGTCGCCTCGCCCTCGTGGTACTCGCCCGAATGCAGCACGAACCCTCGCCCATGCTCGACGGGCCCGCCCATATGCACCGGCAGGCGCGACACGGCCGCGCTCGGCGCGATTTCGAGCTGCGACAGAAGCTCCGAAAAGCTCAGATCGTCCAGCACATGGTTCACGACGAGGCCCATCGCCCCCTCTTCGGAATGGGCGCACAAGAACACGACGGAGCGATCGAACCGCGGGTCGCCCATGCCGGGCATCGCAATCAAGAGCTGCCCGGTCAGGTCGATGGTGGGGGTATCGTCCATGGAATCTATGCGCTGCGCCATTGGTAAAGGATGGGGCTGCGGCGCAAGAAGGGCAAGGTGTAAGCCACGCACAAAGGGCGCCTGGTCCCGGGCCATGCAAAACCGGCAGGCCGCCGCGCATCCATGGGGCGGTGCCGGCGGCCGATCCTGCCGCCGACCTCCGCGCCCGCCGGTCAATCGGGTGCGGCCCGGGCCGGCGCCACGAGGATGTGAGCGCTGCCCCCGTTTCCTTTTCGACGCGGCTCGCTTAGCTCTCTTCGAATGGCCACTCGCATCACCTCCGTTCTGTTCGCTATCGTCTTGGCTGGATCTGGCCTCGCCTCCGAGGCGTCGGCGCAACAGGCCAGCGACATGCCGGACGAAGTCGTGCGCGCCCAGATCCTCCCCGGCTGGACGACGGAGGACGGCACGCGCATGGCCGCCCTGCGCCTGATCCTTGCCCCTGGCTGGAAGACGTACTGGCGCGCCCCTGGCGACGCGGGCATCCCCGCACAGTTCAACTGGTCCGGCTCCGGCAACCTGGCGGGCGTTCAGCTGCACTGGCCAACGCCCTCGATCTTCGAGGATTACGGCATGCGCACCATCGGCTATACCGATCAGCTCGTGCTGCCGATGGAGCTTCGGCCGGGCCGGGCCGGTGCGCCGATCCACGTCTCCGCCACGGTCGAGCTGGGCGTCTGCGAGTCGGTCTGCATCCCGGCGGAGCTGTCCTTCACCGCGGAACTTAGCGGCGACGGCGGGATGGACCCTCTGATCCGCGCCGCCCTGTCGGACCGGCCGATGCCCGCGGCCCGCGCCGGGGTAGAGGATGTGGCCTGCGAGCTGACGCCGATCTCCGACGGCATGCGCCTCGACGCGGCCATCCGCATGCCCCGCATCGGCGGTCAGGAAGTGACGGTGGTCGAAGCGGGCGATCCGTCCGTCTGGGTGTCCGAGCCGCAGATCGCACGGCGGGGCGAAACGCTGCACGTCCGGGCAGACTTGGTGCCCGCGCCAGGCGAACCGCTCGTCATCGCGCGCGACGCGCTTCGCTTCACCGTGATCGGCGCGCAGCGCGCGGTCGATATCCGGGGGTGCAGCTGACGCCCCGCGCCGACGCTAGAGCGCCTTCTTCCGGCTCTCGTCGAGGTAGATCTCCCGCAAGCGGCGCGCCACGGGCCCAGGGCGGCCCTCGCCGATCTGCGTGCCGTCCATCTCCACGACCGGCATCACGAAGGATGAGGCCGAGGTGATGAACGCCTCGTCGGCCTGCTTGACCTCCTCGATGGTGAAGGGCCGCTCCTCGACTTCCATCTGCGCCTCGCGCGCGAACTTCAGAACCGCCGCGCGGGTGATGCCGTGCAGGATCTCCTCGCCCAGGTGCCGCGTGATCACCTTCCCGTCCTTCACGATATAGGCGTTGTTGGAGGTGCCCTCCGTCACCGCCCCTTCCTCGACCATCCAGGCATCGTCGGCCCCCGCCGCCTTGGCCATCATCTTGCCCATCGACGGATAAAGAAGCTGGACCGTCTTGATATCCCGCCGCCCCCAGCGCCGGTCCGGGATCGAGATGACGCGGAGGCCGGTCCGGGCCGCCGGGCTGTCCGCCACGGCCTTGACTTGGGTGAAGAGCACGAGCGTGGGCGTGGCGCCCTCAGGATAGGCGAAGTCCCTGTCGGCCGCGCCACGGGTCACCTGCAGGTAGATCAGCCCTTCGGTCAGCGCGTTTCGGTCGAGCAGCTGCTTGTGGATCTCCAGAAGCTCCTCGTCGGTCACCGGCGCGTCCATGTCCAGCTCGCGCAGCGATCTCTGGAGACGGGCCGCATGACCGGGAAAGTCGATGAGCTTGCCGTCGAGGACGCTCGTCACCTCGTAGACCGCATCCGCAAACAGAAAGCCCCGGTCGAAGATCGAGACGGTCGCCTCCTCCTCCGGCAGATACTGACCGTTGACATACACGATGCGGCTCATGGCATTCTCCTATCCCCAAAGCTCGGGCGTGGGCGGGTGGACGCCGCGCGCGTCGTATACCAGCGGCGCCGCGCGGTCTTCGGCCAGCAGGAGCGGGCCGTCAAGGTCCACCACCGCGGCGCCCTGGGCCAGCAGAACGGCCGGCGCCATAGCCAGCGACGTCCCCACCATACAGCCCACCATGATGCCGAAGCCGCGGCGCTCGGCCTCGGCCCGCAGCGCCAGCGCCTCGGTCAGCCCGCCGGCCTTGTCGAGCTTGATGTTGACCATGTCATACAAGCCTTCGAGGCGGCCCAGCGTCGCGCGGTCGTGCACGCTTTCGTCGGCACACAGGGGCACCGGCCGCGCCAGGCCGCGCAGCGCATCGTCCTGCCCGGCGGGCACCGGCTGCTCCACCAGTGCGACGCCAAGCCGCGCGAGCTCCGGCGCAAGGCGCGCATAGAGCTCGGCGCTCCACCCCTCGTTGGCGTCGACGATGATGCGCGCGTCCGGCGCACCGGCGCGCACCGCCTCCAGCCGCGGCATGTCGTCCGGCGTCCCAAGCTTGATCTTCAGGAGCGGCCGATGGGCGTTCTGTGCCGCCGATGCCCGCATCGCCGCGGCTGTGTCGAGCGACAGGGTGTAGGCGGTGATCTGAGGGGCCGGATCCGGGTATCCGGCAAGCGTCCAGGCCCGCTCTCCGGCCGCCTTCGCCTCCAGATCCCACAGCGCGCAATCCACGGCGTTGCGCGCCGCGCCGGCCGGCAGGCGCTCCGGCAGCGTGGCCCGGGTCAGGCCGCGCGTGTCGAGCCCGCGCACCTGATCGCTCACACTGTCCAGCGTCTCTCCATAGCGGGCATAGGGCACGCACTCGCCGCGGCCCTCGGCCCCGCCCGCCCGCACTTGCACCGTCAGCACCCGCGCCTCCGTCCGGCTCCCCCGCGAGATGGTGAATGCCTGCGCCAGACGGAACACCTCCGCCTCGACCGTCACCTCCATAGCGCCGCGCTCCCCTTCATCTTGCCCAAAATATCCCCGCCGGAGGCCGGCCCGGCGGCGCGGCCACGATCCGCTCAGGCAAAGGCCCCGAGCGCGTCCACCAACTTGCCCGCCCCCTGCCGGAACGGATCGCAGGCAGGCAGCTCCAGCCGCGTCTCCACCTCCGACAGATACGCCATCGCCGCGTCCTCGGGCAGCGCCGCCGTGTTGACCGAGATCCCGACGACCTGCGCATTGGGGTTCACCCGGCGCGCGTGGATCAGCGACAGATCCCGCACCTGTTCGAGGCTGGGCAGCGCATAGCCCGGCAGCCCGCGCATGTGGGTGCGGGTGGGCTCGTGGCAAAGGATCAGCGCGTCGGGCTGGCCGCCGTGGATCAGCGCCAGCGTCACGCCCGAATACGACGGATGAAACAGCGAGCCCTGCCCCTCGATCAGATCCCAGTGATCGGGATCGTTGTGCGGCGACAGCCACTCGACCGCCCCGGCCATGAAGTCCGCGACGACGGCGTCGAGCGGCACGCCGTCCCCGGTGATCAGGATGCCGGTCTGGCCCGTCGCCCGGAACGAGGCCTTCATCCGACGGGTGCGCATCTCGCGGTCCATGGCCAGCGCGGTGTACATCTTGCCGATCGAGCAATCGGTGCCGACAGCCAGACACCGCAGCCCGGCGCGCTTCTCACCATTGGCGATCGGGTATTCCCGGTCCGGCACCCGCACATCGTGGAGCGTGCGCCCCTCGGCACGGGCGATCTCCAGCAGTTCCGGCTCGTCCTTCAACAAGTTGTGCAATCCAGAGGCGAGATCGAAGCCCGCCAGCAGCGCCTCGGCCAGGACGTGGCGCCATTCCGGCGAGATCACGCCGCCCCGGTTCGCGACCCCGATCACCATGGTCTTCGCGCCGGCCGCGCGGGCCTCGGCCAACGTCATGTCGGGCAGGCCAAGATCGGCGTTGCACCCCGGCATCCGGAACTGACCGACGGCATAATCCGGCCGCCAGTCGCGAATCCCCTGGGCCACCTTGGCGGCAAGGGGGTCGGGCGCATCGCCCAGAAACAGCAGGTACGGGGTCTGGATCATTGGCGGGCTCCATTCATTCGATCCGAGCGTATCGCACGCATCCGCGAGCGAAAGAGGGAAAGCGACGCCGCGATACGAAGGCTGGCGCCGACGCGCCCGCCAGCCTATCCCAACGTAAGGCGGGAGGCGCGCAACATGGCACACAAGGTACTCATCGTGACCACATCCACCGGACGGGCCGGCGAGGATGGCCCCGAAACCGGGTTCGACTGGATCAGCATCGCTGCGCCTTATTGGCGGCTCCGCGAGGCCGGGGTGCGGGTCGGCTTTGCCTCGATCCGCGGCGGCAAACCGCCGGGCGACCCGGCCACGGCTGTCGACGCGGAGACGGGCGGCCGCGCGGGCTCGGTCAACATGTTTCTCGGCGACGGCACGGCCGTAGACGCGCTCGCCCAGTCCACCGCCGTCGACAGGATCGACCCCTCGCAATGGGACGCCGTCCTGATCGCCGACGGATTCGGCGGCCTGTGGGATCTGGCCCCCTCCGACGCCCTTGCGGCCCTGATTGCTGCGCTGTGGGAGCGGGGGGGACTGGTCGCCGCGATCGGGGCCGGGGCGGCGGCGCTACCGGGCGTACGCGACAAGGATGGCCGCACCCTCGTTCTGGGCAAGCGGCTGACCTGTCTGCCGGACGCAGCCGCCACCGCCGCCGGTATCGTGCCGCCCGTGCTGCCAGAAGCCCTGTTGCGGCATAAGGGGGCGCAGGTTTGGGTTTCCGGCGACGGCGAGGACACGGGCGTGATCGAAGAGGGCAGGCTCATCACCGCGCAGAACGCACGGGCGGCGGCGGATCTGGCCCTGCAGCTTCTCGACGCGCTTGATGCCAACATAGCGCGCGCCGGGGCGGATGCGGCCACGCCGGGCGGCGCCGGTCTTACCGATGCGGCGGCCGCCGTCCCCCGGGACGGTGACTGACGGGCGCGCAGCGGGCGTCGTCAGGCCGCGAGGCCGAAACCGCCCATTTCCAGGTACTTCTGCCGCCGGTGATCGCGCAGCGCCCGGCCGTCCATCCCGCCGAGATCGGTCAGCATCCCCTCGATGGCATTGCCGACCGCCGCAATCACCGCCTCGCGATGGCGATGGGCGCCGCCGACCGGCTCCGGCACAACCCAATCCGTCACCCGAAGCTCATGGAGATCCTGCGCCGTCAGGTGCAGCGCTTCCGCCGCTTCCCGCATCTTCTCGGCATCCTTCCACAGGATCGAGGCGCAGCCCTCCGGCGAGATCACCGAATAGATCGAGTGCTCCAGCATCGCGAGCCGGTTGGCCGTGGCAAAGGCGACGGCCCCACCCGATCCCCCCTCGCCGATGATGACGGAGACGAGCGGCACCTGGAGCGACAGGCACTTGGCCGTGGAGCGGGCAATCGCTTCGGATTGGCCGCGCTCCTCGGCGCCCTTACCCGGGTAGGCGCCCGGCGTGTCCACGAGCGTCACCACGGGCAGGCCGAACCGGTCGGCGAGATCCATCAGCCGAATGGCCTTGCGGTACCCTTCCGGCCGGGCCATGCCGAAGTTGCGCTTGATGCGGCTGCTCGTGTCGTGCCCCTTCTCGTGGCCGATCACCACAACGGGCCGGTCGAGGAACCGGGCCGTGCCGCCCAGAACGGCGTGATCGTCGGCAAAGCAGCGATCCCCGGCCAGGGGCGTGTATTCGGTGAACAGGGCGTCGATGTAGTCCTTGCAATGGGGCCGCGCCGGGTGGCGCGCCACGAGGCACTTTCGCCACGGCGTCAGCTTGGAGTAGAGTTCGTTGAGCAGCGCTGTCGCCTTGGCATCGAGGGCGGCGGCCTCCACCTCGATATCCATCTCCGGCGTGGCGCGCGCCATGGCGCGCAGCTCCTCCGCCTTGCCTTCGATCTCGGCAAGCGGCTTCTCAAACTCAAGATAGCTCTTCATCGCGGCACCCTCCGTCGCGCCCATATGGCGGTTTACGGGGTCCGCTGCAATCGGCCGAACGCCATTCTGCCTGTCCCGGGCCCGACCCGTCCAACGCAGGCCCGGGCGCCTGCTTCGGCCAAAGGGCGCGCGGCGCGGCGCACGCTTGTTTGCGCCCGCATCGAGGACGGATGCGCGATCTCCGCGTCCCACTGGCAGGCACCGCGGGCGAGCCCTGTCTGATGCCGAACTCCGGATCAGAGCGATACAGTGCCAGTGTCACCCCATCCTCCCGAAGGCCGCCGAGGCGCGCGCCTATGACGGCCCGCCGCGCGGCCGCCCGCACGCCCCGCCCCGCGTCCATCCCTCCCATTGGAACGACGCGCGGCCGAGTGCTACAGGCGCAAGGCATCCGCCCACCGGCAAAGGCAGGGACCGTGGAAGACAGCCTGACCACCACCGTCACCCAGGAAGGCCGCGTGCTCTTCGCGGTCCTGCTGCTGTCGTTTCCCTTGGCGTGGCGCCTCTCGAAACGTCTGAAGTCAGTCGATGCGTTTGTGTCGCGGTTCCTTTGGAGCGGCGCGCTCGTGGACTTCGTGCTGCTGCCATCGGCCGCCTTCGGCTCCGGGCTGCTGCTGCAATGGGTGTTCGCTGCGCTGGGGCTCGTGGATTGGGCCGTCGCCATGGGCGAGATTACCGAACTGCTCGTCTACCTCGCCGTGGCCGCGGGACTGGCCCGGTTCATCGAACTCTGGCTGCTGGCGCAAGAACCCGACGGGCAGAAGACGCGCCTGTCGCAACTGTCCCGCAGCGTGCTGTACGGGCTGGCGCTGTTCTTCGGAGTGATGACCTTCATCGCCGCGAACGACTACACGCCGACCGAGCTCTACGTCTCCACCGGCGCGGTGGCCGCGCTTGTGGCCTTCGCCATGCAACAGACGCTGGGCGACCTCTTCGCGGGCCTCGCCCTGAGCATCGAACGGCCATTTCGCATCGGCGACTGGCTCCGCTTCGCCGATGGAACAGAGGGCGAGGTGACAGACATCAACTGGCGCGCGACGCGGCTGCGCGGCTGGGACAACACGACCTATGTGGTGCCGAACGGCCAGCTCTCCCGGCAGAGTTTCACCAACCTCCACGGGCCCGATCACCGGTTTTCGCCGTGGTATCTGGTCCGCGTCTCCGGCGAAGCCGATCCCCAATCGGTCAAGGCGCTGCTGGAGGGCGCTGCGCGGCGCTGTACGGTCATCGAACCGGACCCGCCGCCCCTGGCCCGGCTGATGGACGGCGCGACGGTGCCCTACACCTACATGGTTTGGGTCCACTTCCGGAACTATCCGACGATGTTTCAGGGGCGCGAGGAGCTTTATCGCGAGATCCACGTGGCGCTTCGGACCGCGGGGCTGCAGGTGGCGGCCGATATCCACGAGATCCGGCATGCGCCGATGATGCGTCCAACCGCCGAAGCGGAGGCCCGCGCCTGAGCGGTGGACCTGACGTGGGCAGGGCCTCACGTTGCGGTTGCACATGCACCGGCGAACAGCGTTGGGGGGCTCCGCCCCGCCGCCCTGCGGGCGACTCCCCGGGATATTTTTGGCAAGATGAAGCGGGGAGCGCGCTTACTTGGCCGTGATCGCTGCCGGGATCTTGGGGAGACGGGGCGATCCGCGTTTCGTGATGGGACGAGAGGGGGCAGCGTATGCGTGTCCGGGCGCTGCGTGCTGTTCGATTTGGGGCGATCTCCCGGCAGGTCTATGCCGGCTGATCGCCCGCCTTGCAGAGCGGCGGGCGAAATCCGGGATCGAGGAGACGATCCAGCATGGGCGAGATATCCTCGATGGTTTCGGCGACGACATGAAGGACGGGCCCCTCGCGCTGGATCCTGCCCGTCACGCGCAGGAGGCGGCCAGAGATGACGGCCCGCCGGAACCGCTCGTAGGTTTTGGCCCAGACGACCACGTTGACCGTGCCGGTTTCGTCTTCCAGCGTGATGAAGATAACGCCCTTCGCCGTTCCCGGGCGCTGCCGGACGAGCACGAGCCCCGCTACGGTGACCCGGGCGCCGTTGGGCGGCGTGCCGAGCAGCGCCGCCGGCACCGCCGCGGGCGGGCGGGGCCAGGATGTCGGGGATTGGACGGTTTCGGTGATGGCACGGGACATGGGGCGGCGCGCATTGAGGGGAGGGGGATGGCTGGGGTGGAACATAAATAGAACGAAACGCCCGTTCCGCCAAGCCCGGCGATGCGGCGCGGATTCGACGCGACAGTCTGGCCAAGGCACGCGCTTTCGCCTATGTGCCCCGGGTCGACCTATCGCGCGAAGAGGCATATCGTGGCAAAGATTACCTACATCGAGCACAACGGGACGGAGCATGTCGTGGACGTGTCCAGCGGTTTGACCGTCATGGAGGGGGCACGCGACAACGGCATTCCCGGGATCGAGGCCGATTGCGGCGGCGCCTGCGCCTGCTCGACATGCCATGTCTATGTCCATCCCGAATGGGTGGAGAAGCTGCCGCCGGTCGAAGCGATGGAAGAGGATATGCTGGACTTTGCCTACGAGCCCGATCCGGAGCGCTCGCGCCTCACATGTCAGCTGAAGGTGACCGATGCGCTCGACGGCCTCGTCGTGCAGATGCCGGAGAAGCAGATCTAGACGATGCCCGTCCGGCGCGCGCTTTGCCTGGCTCTGGCCCTGATCCTGGCCGGGCAAACCGCAGGCGCGGATGCTTTCCGCGACGCCCGATACATCGAGCCCACCGAGCGCTATCCGCACGGCGTGCTCGGAGATACGGTGGAGCATGGGGCGCTGGAGGTGACCCGGTCCGACGGGGTGCGCCTTGCGGCGCGCCTCGATCCATCGCTGGTGTTCGAGGACACCGCGCCAAGACTTGTCGATCTCGATGGAGACGGCGCGCCGGAGGTGATCACGGTCGAAGCTCACCAGAGGCACGGGGCGCGGCTCTCCGTCTGGGGCAGCGGTGAGAGTGCCCTCGAACGGCTCGCGGTAACGCCTTTCATTGGGACCCGGTTTCGGTGGTTGGGCGTTGTCGGCGCGGCGGATCTGGACGGCGATGGCGCCGTAGAGATCGCATATGTGGATCGCCCTCATCTGGCGCGGATCCTGCGTGTTTGGCGCTATGACGCGCAAGGCGCCCGCCCGCGCCTGATCGAGATTGCGACGGCGCAAGGGCACACCAACCATCGGATCGGGGAACGCGATATCGCCGGAGGGGTGCGGAACTGCGATGGGCCTGCGGAGATGCTGACCGCATCACCCGACTGGTCGCGGATGCTGGCGACCCGGATCGAAGCGGGCCGGCTCTCGACGCGTGTCATTGGCCGAGAGACGTCGCGCCGGGCTTTCCGGGCCGCCTTGGCCTGTCCGTAGACGCGCGCGATGTCCTCTCGTTGGGACGTGTGAGCTCCGTTTCCGTTGTTTGGGGCTCTGCCCCTGTCGCCTTTGGCGACGTCCCCGGGATATTTTTGGCAATGTGAGGGTGGCGGTTCTTTGGGGCGGCTCGAGGTTGAGAGCCACCGTCTTGGGGGAGCGGTTTGGGGGAGCGCGGGATCTGGATTTATTGCCCTGGAGCTGAGGCGGCGCGAGGGGCGACTTTCAGGGGGAGCGGGGAACGGGTCTGAGAGGACGGGGAGGTGTTTTCGCGGGCTTTCTTGCTTGGTTTGTCTGGGTTCGACGGGTTGGAGCGGCTGACTGGGCGC
>JBCDGG010000056.1:0-29443 GCA_038757905.1 Pseudomonadota bacterium
CCGGGATGGGCCTGATCGCGGTGCCGGAGGCCGAGCTGCGGCGGCAAGTCACCGCAACGCAGTCCGGCGCGTCCCGTGGCAGCTATGGCACCGGAAGCGTGGCGGAGGCGGCCGCGCTGGCGGCGGCCGGGCCGGGGGCGCGGTTGCTGGCGCCCCGCTCCGTGTCGGACGACCGTCTGGCCACCTGCGCGCTTGCGAAATCTCGCGCAGAGCCGGAGGGAGGCGCATGACCGTTCACTTCATCGGAGCCGGCCCCGGGGCGGCCGACCTGCTGACACTGCGCGGGCGCGATCTGATCGCCGCCGCGCCGGTCTGCCTCTATGCCGGATCGCTCGTGCCCGAAGCCGTCCTGGCGCACTGTCCCGCCGGCGCCCGCATCGTGAACACCGCGCCGATGGACCTCGACGCGATCATCGCCGAATGCGCGGCGGCGCATGCGGCTGGCCTCGACGTCGCGCGCCTCCATTCCGGGGACGTGTCGGTCTGGTCGGCGATGGGCGAGCAGATCCGGCGGCTGCGCGCGGCCGGTATCCCCTACAGCATCACGCCCGGCGTGCCGTCCTTCGCCGCCGCAGCGGCCGCGCTCGGCACGGAACTGACGCTTCCGGGTGTCGCCCAGTCGGTCGTTCTGACGCGGACGCCAGGCCGGGCCTCCGCCATGCCGGAGGGCGAGAAGCTGGCGGCCTTCGGCGCCACCGGGGCGACCCTCGCGATCCATCTGTCGATCCAGAACCTCGGCCCGGTTGTAGAGGACTTGATCCCGCATTACGGGGCCGCGTGTCCGGTGGCCGTCGTCTACCGTGCGAGCTGGCCCGACGAGCGGATCATGCGCGCCACGCTCGGCACCATCGCGCAGGCGGTGGAGCCCGGCATCACGCGCACGGCGCTGATCCTCGTCGGCCCGGCCCTCGGCGCCGACGGGTTCGCGGAGAGCCGCCTCTACGCGGCGGACTACGACCGCAGGTACCGCCCGCAATCGGCGGACAGCGCATGGGCCACCTGGAGGCATGGGGATGATTGATGCAGCGAGCACGCCAGGGAACGAGCGGGCGGGCGGCCCGCCGGGCCTTCTGATCTCGGCCCCGGCCTCCGGCACCGGCAAAACGACCGTCATGCTCGGGCTGCTGCGCGCCCTGGCCGATGAGGGGCTTGCCGTGCAGCCCTTCAAGTCCGGGCCCGACTACATCGACCCGGCGTTTCACAGGGCGGCCGCCGGGCGTGCCTCCTTCAATCTCGACACATGGTCGATGACACCGGCCCTGTTCGAGGCGATTGCCGCCCAGTCCGCCGGTGCCGATATCTGCATCGCCGAGGGTTCGATGGGGCTCTATGACGGGGTCGCCAGCAAGGGCGCGCGCGGCTTCGGCTCCAGCGCGGAAACGGCGCAGGCGATGGGCTGGCCCGTCGTGCTCGTGCTCGATGTCGGCGGGCAGGCGCAATCCGCCGCGGCGACCGCGCTGGGGTTCACCGCCTATGCGCCGGAGCTGCCCTTCGCCGGGGTGATCCTGAACCGCGTCGCCTCGCCCCGGCACGAACGTCTGGCGCGGCTGGGGATGGACCATGCCGGGCTTGCAGTGCTCGGCGTGCTGCCGCGGCGCGGGGATCTGACGCTGCCGGAACGGCATCTGGGCCTGATCCAGGCCGTCGAGCACCCCGACCTCGACACCGCGATCGCGGGATACGCGACGTTCTTGCGCGATCACGTCGATCTGGCGGCAATCAGGGCCGCGGCGCGCGCGGGTCCGGCGCCCACGCCCGGGCCGCTCCCCAAACCGCCGGCACAGCGCATCGCGTTGGCGCAAGACGCCGCATTCTCCTTCACCTATCCGCATCTGCTGAAAGGATGGCGCGCCGCGGGCGCGGAGGTTCTGCCGTTTTCGCCCCTCGCCGACGAGGCGCCCGATCCGGCGGCGGATCTGGTCTGGCTGCCGGGTGGATACCCGGAGTTGCACGCCGGGACGCTCGCGGGCGCCGAGCGGTTTCGCGCCGGGCTGCGCCGCCATGCCGAGACGCGCCCCGTGCATGGAGAGTGCGGCGGGTACATGGCCCTCGGCACGGCCCTCATCGACAAGGCGGGCGTACGGCACCCGATGGCGGGGCTGCTTGGCCTCGTGACCTCCTATGAGAAGCGCAAGTTTCACCTGGGCTACCGCCGCGCCGTGCTCCGCGCGCCGATGGCGGGCCATCCCAGCGGCGCCCGGCTGCGGGGGCACGAGTTTCACTATTCGACCATCCTCGAACAGCCCGATGCGCCGCTCGCGGACGTCTTCGATGCAGATGGCGCGCCTGTGCCCGAAACCGGCTCGCAGCGCGGCCATGTCTCCGGCACGTTCTTCCACCTGATCGCGGACGAGGCGGGATGAGCGGGTTCGTCAGCTTCGTGGGCAGCGGCCCGGGCGATCCGGAGTTGCTGACGCTCAAAGCCGTCGACCGGCTGCAACGGGCCGATGCCGTGCTGTTCGACGATCTGTCCTCCGGCGCGATCCTGAGCCACGCGCGGGAGGGCGCCGACCTCGTCGGTGTCGGCAAGCGGGCCGGGCGGGCCTCGCCCAAGCAGCACCATGTCAGCCGGCTGCTCGTCGAGTATGCGCAGGAAGTGCCGCGCATCGTGCGGCTGAAATCCGGCGATGCGGGCCTGTTCGGCCGCCTGGAGGAAGAGATCGTGGCCCTGGAAGCGGCCGGCATCGCCTATGAGATCGTGCCGGGCGTGCCCTCTGCCTGTGCCGCCGCCGCCGCGATGGGCATTCCGCTGACCCGGCGGCTCACGGCGCGGCGGGTGCAGTTCGTCACGGGGCACGACGTTGCCGGCGCGCTGCCGGAGGATCTGAACCTGCCCGCCCTCGCCGATCCGTCCGCCTGCACCGTGGTGTTCATGGGCAAGCGGACCTTTCCGGCCCTTGCATCGCTCCTGTTCGATCATGGGTTGCCGCCGGACACACCCGCGATCCTGGCCGAGGCCGTCGGCACGGCGGAGCAGAGCACGGCGCGCATGACCATGGCCGATCTGGCCGAGCGTCTCGCCGCGGACGTGGGTACGAAAGCCGCGCTCATCCTCTACGGTCCCTTGGCCAAGAGCTGAGCGTTCCGGCCATCACACGCTTCGGGCGCCGCCTCGCGTCTTCTTGCCAATCCGGCCCGATCTGACGGCGCCGGGCTGTGCCGGAATTGGCGGACCGCGGCGTTGTCTCTCTCCGCCCGCATCGCCGCGCCTGTGGCGCCCCGGATGTCGGGTGTGGCGTTCCACGCCGCACCCTGCTTGAAGGAGAGGCATGGACACGCTCTTCCTCGTCGGTATCGGCACCGGCAACCCCGATCACATCACCCTGGAAGGGCAGCGGGCCCTGCGCGAGGCCGCCTTGGTGCTTCTGCCGCGCAAGGGCCCCGGCAAGGACGACCTTGCGGATGTACGCCTCGCCATCCTGCGGGCTTCGGGCAGCTCCGCGCGGATCGCCGAGTTCGAGATGCCCGTGCGCGACGAGACGCTGCCCTATGCCGCGCGGGTGGCGGCCTGGCACGACGAGATCGCGCGCCGGTGGCGCGCGGCGGTGGAGGCGCACCCGCCGGACGGGCCGGTGGCGCTGCTCGTCTGGGGCGATCCGGGATTGTATGACAGCACGCTGCGGATCGCGGATCGCCTGTCGCCCAAACCGCGCGTGCGCGTCGTGCCCGGCGTGACCGCGCTGCAAGCGCTGACGGCGGCCCACGCCATTCCCTTCAACACGATCAACGGGGCGGTCACGGTCACCACCGGCCGTCGGCTGCGCGACACGGGGTGGCCCGAGGACGCCGCCAGCGTCGTGGTCATGCTCGATGGCGAATGCAGCTTTCAACGGCTCGATCCCGCCGGGCTGCGGATCTGGTGGGGGGCGTTCCTGGGGATGCCGGAGCAGGTGCTCGATGCCGGGCTGCTGGCGGAGGCGACCCCGCGCATCCTGCAGGCGCGCGCGGCCGCGCGGGCGCGGCACGGCTGGATCATGGACACGTATCTGCTCCGCCGGGAAGACTGACGGCGCCCACGGCGCGGAATGCAAACTGCGCGCCGCGATGGACTTTTCCACGCGGTTGGCTAGACAATCGAACGACGAAGAGCCCTAGCGTAAAGGCTGCAAGCCGTGTCCGACTCCGAACCGCGTCCGCCCCGCCGGCTGTTTCTGGCCGGTCTTCTGGCGGCTGCCACGGCCGGAGCGGCCTCCGGGCTGGCGATCTTCGGCGGGCTCACCGGCACTGTCACGCAAACCTTCCGGTTCTCGCGGGGCACCGCGCTCGGCACCGGCGAGGATGCCCGGCTGCGGGGCTTTCTCGCCGCGGCCGCGCAGGACGCTCGGCTGGCGGTGATCGTCGTCGGCCATACCGGCACACAGGGGGAGGCCGCCGCCAATCTGGCGCTGAGCGAAGCGCGCGCAGCTGCCGTCGCCGAGATTGCGCGCGATATGGGGATCGCCCCGCCGCGTATTCAGGCCATGGGCGTCGGCGGCGGCGCGCCCGCGCCGCGCGAAACGGGGCAGAGCGAGCGCGCCCATGAGGCGGCGCTGGCGCGGGCCGATGTGACCCTGCAGGTGCGCCGGTGAGCCGGGCGGGCCTGCCCTGGCTGCTCGCCGGCGTTGCTGCCATCGGGGCCACGGCCTTTGCCCTTCTGGTTCCCCTACCGCTGCCCTTCGACGGTTTCGCGGTTCTGGTGGCGGCGGCGCTGGCGTTTCTGACCACCGTCGCGCTCGGCCTGCTGCTGCCCGCGCGCCTGCTCTGGACTGATACCGAGCGCCTCACCCATGCCTTCCGGACCCGGCACAATGTCTCGGAGGCGCGCGCGGGCGACGCGCTCGACGCGATCACGACCGCACACCGGCGGGCCTCCGCCTTGCGGCAGGCCTCCACCGACTTCACCGATGCGCTGCGCGCCAAGACCGAGCGCGCGGCGGACCTGCTCGACGGTGTCGCGCGCGATATCTTCTACGATCCCTCGACCCTGCCGACCTACCGCGTCAACCTCGTGCGCGCGGACCTGATCGAGGAGGCGGTGAACGAGCATGCGGCCCTGCGGGGACGCCGCGCCTCCGACGCCACGAAAACGCAGCTGGACGCCTCGCGCGGGCACGTCGCCGCGGCGCTCGATGCGCTCGAAGACGCTTTCGATGCCGCCGAGGAGCGCCTCGCCAATCGCGCGCTGACCCGGGTCACCGTTTCGTCCGAAACGGCGGAAACCTTGCTTGCCCCCCGGCGCGCCCCCATTTCCGTTAGGGAACGACAGAAGGAGGATCCATGATCCGCACCGGTTCTCTCTTGGCCGCCTGCGCACTCATCGCGGCCAGCCTGACCTCGATCCCCCCCGCCGCCGCCGCTCCGGGGGATCTATTGGCAGAAACCGTCACCGCCGAGCCGCGCGACTGTGCGCCGGGCTGGAACGCCAACATGCCGCTGATCGCCTGGGGCGCCGACGGCGTCGTCGCCTACGCCAATGGCGGGGCGCTGGACGGCAGCGCCGGGCTGCTCGGCGATGCGGGATTGGCACTGTCGCTCTCGGTAGAAGATAACTTCGCCGAACAGCTCGAAGCCTATCTGGCCTGCGAGACGCCCTATCTGCGCGGCACGCTCGGCATGCTGGCCGCCGCCGCCCCGGTGACGGAGGCAGACCCCCGCACCGAACAGATCGTCTTCTTCAAGCATTCCTTCTCCGCCGGCGACGGGATCGTCGGCGCCGACGGGATCGCGCGCATCGCAGATCTCTCCGGCAAGCGCGTCGCGATCCAGGCCAATGGCCCGCATGTGGATTTCGTCGGGCGTGTTCTGTCGGATGTGGGATTGTCCTTTGGCGACATCGAAATCGTCTGGACGGCCGATCTGACCGGCGATGGCGACACGCCTTCGGCCGCCCTGGCCGACGGCCGCGCCGATGCGGCCGCGGTGATCCTGCCCGACGCGCGGTTTCTGACGTCGGACGGCACCGTGGGCACCGGGGCGGAGGGCTCCGTTCGCGGCGCGACTATCCTGATCTCGACGCAGGAAGCGGCCTCCGTCATCGCCGACTACATCGCCGTGCGGGCCGATTACTTCGATGCGAACCGCGACGACATCGCGCGCATGGTCAACCTGCTGTTCCGCGCCGAAGAAGAGATGCGACAGTTCATGGCCGACGCCGCCGATCCGCGCCAGGCCCAGATGGCCGCGCTGATGGCCGAGGAGTTCCTCGGCGGGCTGCCGCCAGAGGAGGGCGTGTTCCTGTGGCAGGACGCCATCACCGACGGCTGGGCCGGCAATGCGCGCCATTTCGCAGACGACAACGAAGCGCGCCGCTTCGATGTGCTGCTCGAAGAGGTCAACATCGCCTTGCGAGGGGCGGATCTGCTCAGCACGCCGGCCAATCTCGGCACGGCCGAGTGGGACTATACGGCGCTGACCGACGGTCTGAACGACCTCGACGAGCGCCAGATCGCAGCGTTCGACCCCGAAGCGGCCGCCGCCGCAGTGCGGACCCTGCGCCGCACCGGCCAGCTCGATGCCAATACGCGCATCGACTTCGAGGTGTTCTTCGCGCCCGATTCCACCGACTTTCCCGTCGCGCTCTACGAGGAGGATTTCCGCGAGATTCTGCGCCTCGCCTCCACCTATTCGGGTGCGATCATCACCGTGGAGGGGCATTCCGACCCGCTCTATTATCTGCAGCGGGAGCAGGACGGCGCCGACAATGCCGAACTGCGCGCCATCCGGACCTCGGCGCAGAACCTTTCGATGGATCGCTCCATCGCGGTGGTCGACGCGCTGTCAGGTTACGCCGGAGATGTCGATCTGCGCATGAACCGCGACCAGTTCACAGTGGACGGCGTCGGCATTTCCAGCCCCCGGCACAACCCGCCGCAGACCGAAGCGCAATGGCGCGAGAACATGCGCGTGGTGTTCCGCGTTCTCACCGTTCAGGCCGAGGCCACGACCTTCGCCCCCCTGCAATAGGAGCTTTCCGCGATGCTCAGAGTGATCGGAAGGGTGGTGAAATGGTTCATCTTCGGCGTGGCGGGGATCATCGTGCTGGTCATCTTCGCGATCATCTTCAGCGAGGAGGATGTGCAGTTCTCGGCCGAACCGGTGGAGCCGGACTGGGCCGCGATCGCGGCATGGCCCGGCATCGACGCGGAGGATGTCGACGCCCGTCCCGATCCGGGCCGGGCCTATACCGCGATCATCCTCGACGACAGCGGCTCCATGGGATCTGACATCGTGCCCGCGCGCGAGGCCGTGATCGCATCGCTCGATGCCATGGGGACGGAAGATCGTGTCGCCGTGATCGCGCTCAACGCGGGGGTGATCCTGCCGTTCACCCGCGTGTACGATGCCCAGGCCACCCTGCCCGCGCTGCTGGAGCCGGTAATCAGCGAAGGCGGCACGCCGCTGACCGGCGCCCTCGCCGCCGCGCGCACCGGGCTGGCGCAGGAAGCCGCCGTGGCGGGCGGCTTCGGCACCTACCGCATCCTCGTCACCACCGACGGCGCCGCCGACGATGCAATGGCCCTGCAGGCGGAGGTGGAGGAGATCGCCCGGGTCACACCGATCCAGATCGCCACCATCGGCGTCGGCATCAGCGGCAACCACATTCTGCGCCGCAACGATCTGGCAGCCTTTGTCGGGATCGACGATGTCGCCCAATTGGCCGCCGCCCTGCGCGACGCGATCGCCGAGGAACAGACCTTCAGTGCCATCACCAGCTTTGGAGACGGATAATGGGCCGGCGCGTTGACCTGAGATGGGACGAGTGGAACCCTGGCCTCGACACCGACGTCATGACGATCCGGGAGGTGCTGAACACGATGCCCGCCTCCGATGCGTCGGAGGTGCCCGAGATCATCAAGAAGTACGAGAACCCGGAGTCGCCCGACGCGCTTCCCGGCGCGATTCACCTCGACCGGCACGATTGCATTCACGTGCTGCTGGGCCGGGGCCTGCATGTGCAGGACGAGGCATTCGTGATCGGGGCGACGATGGGCGCGGCCTCGGACATCACCAATGAGCATGTCGACACCTTCATCCGCGTATCGACGCAGGACTATCCGAAGCATTGGCGCTTCGAAGAGCCGCACATCGCCTCCTTCCGGTTGGGCGTCGGCTTCGCGGTCGACAACCTGAACAACGCGGATCTGCACCTGATCCCGATGGAAGACGAGCCGTGGCAATCCATGACGGTGGCCGATGCGCGCAAGAAGCTCGGCATCTCCAAGCATGAGCTGCGCGCGTACTTCCGCAAGTCCGAGCTTCTGGTGCCGGGCACGCCCGCATCGCGACGGCTCGACACCAGCGCACACCGCAAGGACGGTGCGATCACCAGCGACTGACGGGCCGGTTACGCCCTTGGTGCACAACCGGCCGCCCGGCGGGCAGTTCTGGGCAGCGTGCCTGGCAGGCACAGCGCCCGGGCCGCTATACCGGACGCCCGTGCCCTTGGCCGACGACCTGAATCCTTCCGCGCCGGGAAGCGACGCAGCGGCCATCGGCAACGCAGGTCGGGATTGGGTCAGCCATGCGGGACGCAGGCATCGCCGGGCCCATTTCGGACAGTCCAAGCCCAACCCACGCACGTGATCCGGTGCGCACGGATGCCGCGCCCGAGCAGCCACACGAGCCGGAAAGATGCGCCTCGCCCTGCTGCTGCCCGGCGCCCACCGGCGACGCCGGTTCGGATCAGTCCTGCGCCAGCAGATCCACGAGCGCCGGGATCAGATCGGCGCCGTTGCCCGCTTCCACCTGTCCGCCGAGCATCGCGCGGATCGCCTCTGCGATCCCGTCCTGCGCCCCGAGATCGTCGCACATCTCGGTGTAGTAGCTGAGGTCCTTCAGGGCGTTGGACAGGGTGAACCGAAGGCCGGAGGGGTCCTTGCGCAGGACATAGGGCGCCAGCCGGTCGAGCGCGGCGCCGCCGCCACCGCCCCGCGCCAGCACCTCGTGAAACGCCTCGGGCGCGATACCGGCCGTGTTGGCGGCTGCCGCGGCCTCGGCCAGAAGCGTCGCGAAACCGAGCGAGACGAAGTTGTGCATCAGCTTCATCGTGTGTCCCGCTCCGATGGGGCCGGCGTGAAAGATGTTCTCGGCAAAGCTCTCCAGCAGCGGCCGGTGCGCCTCCAGCAAAGCGGCCTCGCCGCCGACGATCAAGTTGAGCCGCCCCTCCGCCGCCTCCTTCGGGGTCCGGGTCATCGGGGCGTCGAGAAAGCGCCCGCCGGCGGACGCAACGCGCGCAGCCATTCGCGCCGTTGTCGCGGGAACGGAGGTCGAGCAGTCGATCACGGTCGCGTTCGGCCGGAGGCCCGCCAGAACGCCATCCTCGCGCGTCAGCACATCCTCCACCTGGGGGCTGCCGGTCACGCAGAGCAGCACGATGGTGCACTCCTCGGCGAGCGCCCGGCCGGACGCAACGCCCGTCGCGCCGAGCGCCGCAAGGTCCTCCACCGGCTGGTTGCCCGGGTGATCGAGGTACACAAGGGGCCAGCCGCCCCGGAGAACGTTCAAGGCGATCCCGTGGCCCATCAGCCCGACACCCGCGATCCCGATCCTGTCCATGATGATGGCCCTCCTTGCCCGAAACTACCGGGAGTGAGGCCGGGGAAAGGCGGGAACGCAAGCGAAAGCTAGCGTGGTTTTTCCAATCGTCGGAACAGCATCGACAGGCCGAAGCACAAGACGAAGTAGAAAGCCGCGCAAGTGATCCACGCCTCGAAGATCATGCGCGTGGTCGCCACCAGTTCCACGGTCTTGTAGGTCAGCTCCTGCACCGAGATCAGCGAGATGATGGAGCTGTCCTTGATCAGCGTGATGAACTGATTGGCGAGCGGCGGCAGGGTCTTGCGGATCGCCTGCGGCAGCACGACGTAGCGCAGTTCCTGAAAGCGGTTCATCCCGATGGAGCGCGCGGCCTCGCGCTGGCCCTTGGGCACCGACTGGATGCCAGCGCGCACGATTTCGCCTACGAACGCGCTTTCGAACAGGGCAAGCACCAAGACCCCTGACACGAGCGATGGGAAGCGGCGCATATCGCCGAAGAAGAACTCCCAGACCGCGTTGTTCTCCTGCCGGGCGATGGCGCGGGCCCAGGCCTCGATGTTCAGGGCCTGGATGATCTGCTCGGACAGGAAGAAGAAAAAGACGAAGATGATGACGACGGGCGGGATATTGCGCAGAATCTCGAGATACGTGCGCGCCAGCATCCGCACCGTCAGGTTCTTGGAACACCGCGCAATCCCCAGGATCGTGCCAAAGATCAGCGCCAGGATCGAGGCGTAGATCGACACGCGGATCGTTGTGACGAAGCCCTGCAGCAGCAGGTTGGCGAACCAGCGTTCCTGATCCTCGCGGTAGCGCAGGATCCAGTTGGGCATCTGATCCCAGCGCCAGTTGTAGTTCAGCTTGCCGTCGATCTGATACCAGATGTAGCCGAAGAACGCCGCGAGCACGACGAGCGTCAGCCAGTCGAGCCAATGGAGCTTTTGCAGGCGTCTGATCACGGCGGGGCCCTTTGGCAAGGGACGGGCCGATCCGGCCCGCCCGATGGAAGTTACTGCGCGACCTGGTCGGCCCATTCATTGCCGCGGAACCAGTAATCGTGGCGTTCCTTGAGCCAGCCGGTGTTCGTCTTGGCGATCACCCAGCTGTTGAAGAACGCCAGCGCGTCGGGGTCGCCTTTGCGCATGGCAAAGCCTTCGCCCCCGGCCTGGAACGCCCGGTCGAACGGCACGTAGATCTGATCGGGGAACTGCCGCGCGTCGTTCGACGGCCCGGGCTCGGACGCCATGGAGGCATGGGCATTGCCGTTCACGACCTCTTGGGTCGAGGCGCCGTCCTCGTCGAAGAGCAGCAGCTCCGCCTCGGGGAACATCTCGGCGATGACCGTGGCGGGCGTGGCGCCCCGGCGGGCGGCAAAGGTCACGTCGGGGGAGTTGTAATCCTCCAGCGTGAAGCCCTCGGTCAGCTCCTTGTTGGCCAGGATCGTCATCCCCGAATAGGCATAGGGGTAGCTGAAGTTGACGGTCAGGTTGCGCTGCGGCGTCACCGTCATGCCCGAGATGATCACGTCGAAGTTGCCCGCCACGAGCGCCGGGATGATCCCGTCCCAAGCGGTCGGGATGAACTCGACCTCGACCCCCATATCCTTGGCCAGTTCGCGGCCGACATCGAGCTCGAACCCGATCAATTCGCCGTTCAGGTCGCGCATCGACCAGGGCACAAAGAGCGACAGGCCGATCTTGATCGCGCCGCGCTTCTGGATCGTTTCGATCACGCTCTCGTCCTGCGCCATCGTGGGCGCCGCGGCACCCAGTGCGAGCACGCCGGCAAGCGCAAGGCTCATCATCCGTCTGGTGAATGTCATAACCGTCTCCTTCGTGTTGGTCCGGGGGTGGGCGGCCTTCTGGCGGGCCGCTAGGTTTCTACTGCATAGCGTTTCTCGACGTAGGACACGCCGATCGAGAGGATCAGCGTCACCACCAGATAGACGGCGGCGATGGTGAACCAGATCTCGAAGCTCATGAACGTGTCCGAGATGATGTTGCGCCCGATGGTCGTCAGCTCCGCCACGGCGATGACGCTGACGATGGCCGACGACTTGATCATGCTCACCGCTTCCCCGGTCATCGGCGGCAACATGAAGCGGATGGCCTGCGGGAAGATGATGTAGCGATAGGCCTGGGCCTTGGACATGCCGATGGAGGTTGCCCCTTCCCACTGCCCTTTGGGCACGGCGTTGATCCCGGCGCGGAAAATCTCGGACACGAGCGCGGCGTGAAAGACGCCGAGGCAGAGCACGGAGGCGGTGTAGCGGTCGAACCCGAAGATCGGGCCCAGCACGTAATAGAAGAGGTAGAGCAGCACCAGAAGCGGGATGTTGCGCACGATCTCCAGGAATACGACCGCCACGCCCGAACACACCACCAGCCCCGAGAGCCGCATCAGCGCGATTAGCAGCCCGAAGGCCAGCGCAAGGGCGAAGGCCACCGCCGACAGGGTGACCGTCTTGCCGAGGCCGGTGACGATCTCGCCCAGCTGGAACCCGTCATCGGTGAACGAATAGAAGTATTGCGGAACCCGGTACCACTGCCAGTTATAGCCCATCGCCGCCGCCCCGGCATAGGCGGTGTAGATCAGCGCGAACATGATCGCGCCGTAGAGGATCACCGAGAAGGTCACCGAGTCCACGGCCCGCGCCACCGGCGGCCGTTTGGGCAGGGCACGTCCGCGAAGCGGGGGAGGGGCCGTTGCGAGGCTCACTCAGTGCGCCAGGATCTGGTCGAGGAACATGCGGCATCGCTCGCTCGACGGGTTGGTGAAGAACGTGTCCGGCGGCGCCACCTCGACGATGCTGCCGGATTCCATGAACACCATCGTGTCCGCCACCTTGCGGGCAAAGCCCATCTCATGGGTGACGACCACCATCGTCATCCCGCTCTCGGCCAGCTCGACCATGACGTCGAGCACTTCGTTGATCATCTCGGGGTCGAGGGCCGAGGTCGGCTCGTCAAACAGCAGAATCCGGCTTTCCATACAGAGAGACCGTGCGATCGCCACACGCTGTTGCTGGCCGCCGGACAACGCGGCGGGATACTTTTCGGCCTGTTCGGGAATGTGCACGCGGTCCAGATACTTGCGCGCCAGCGCCTCCGCCTCGGCGCGGCTGCGTTTGCGCACTTTCATCGGGCCGATCATGAGGTTTTCCAGCACGGTCAGGTGCGGGAACAGGTTAAACTGCTGAAAAACCATGCCAACGTCCTGCCGCAGCCGAGATAGCTCGCGCGCGTTCTCGTGGACGTCGACACCATCGACGGTCAGCACGCCCGAATCGTGAAATTCCAGCCCGTTGATGCAGCGGATCAGGGTCGACTTGCCGGAGCCCGACGGGCCGCACACGACCATCCTCTCGCCCTCGCGCACCGAAATCGTGACGTCCTTCAGGGCATGGAAATCGCCATAGAACTTGTCGACATTCTCGAACGAGATCATCGTTGAACTGGTGCTCATCGGGCAAGGGCCCCCTCGAAGTGCCGAAGTACATGGTTAAGGTCTGGGCCGCCCCATGCAAGGTGCACACCCGGGGTGCGCCAAATTATCCAGCATCCGCTTTCGGTTGCGGCGGCTCCGGCGCGCCCTGCCCCGTCGGCAATGCACCCTGCTCATCTTTTGGGCAGCGTGGCAGAGAAGCCATGTCGCCCGCAGGCGCCCCGGGTATGGTTGCCGCGAGTCACCGATCCGGACACATGCAATGCCCCCAACCCGCCCAACCGCCCTGCGCATCACCACGGATCTGAACAGCCCCGGCCGGCATTTCGGCGATGCCATGCTGCGCTGGTCCGACAACACCAACCCCTTGGGCTATCACCCGATCCCCGTGGTGTCGCTGAACGGCGGGACCGGCCCGACGCTGCTTCTGGTCGGCGGCACCCACGGCGACGAGTTCGAAGGGCCCGCCGCGATCATGCGGTTGATCCAGAAGCTCGACCCGCAGGATTTGAGCGGCCGGATCATCGCGCTGCCGGCGTTCCACGCGCCCGCGCTCGAAGCGTCCTCCCGCACCTCGCCCCTGGACGGGCAGAACCTCAACCGTGCGTTTCCCGGCGATGCGCGGGGCGGCCCAACGGCGATGCTGGCGCAGTTCCTGGAGGCGGATCTTCTGCCGCTCAGCGATGCGGCGGTCGATCTGCATTCCGGCGGAAAGGCCTCCGTCTTCACGCCCTGCGCGTTGCCGACCGCCACGGCGGATCAAGCGCTCGCGGCCTCCAACATGGATCTCGCCCGCGCCTTCGGCCTGCCGACGATCTGGCGCCTCGGGGCGCACAACGATGCTCGATCCGTCAATGCCGCGGCGGAACGGGCGGGCGTTGCGATGATCGCGGCGGAGCTTGGCGGCGGCGGCGGCTGCGATCCGTCGATCACCACGGCGGCGGAAGCTGGGTTGTACAACATCCTGCACCATCTCGGCATGATCGCGGGTGCACCCCCAACCCCTCCGGCGCAACGCGTTGTCGAGATCGCGGACCCGTTGGACAGCCTCTATGCTCCGGCGGCCGGCCTCTACGACCGCGGTCTCGAAGCGGGGCAGGAGGTGCAGGCCGGGGACGCGGCGGGCGTGTTCCATTACATCACCGAGCCCGAGCGGCCCTCCCGTCCGATCACCATCCCCCAATCCGGCCTCGTGCTCGCCCACGCGAACCGGGGGCTCGTGAAGCGCGGCGAACTGCTGGCCCTGATCGTGCGGGACGCCGCGCCCGGGCCGCCCGGCTGATCAGCACACGATTTTGCGAGGCCCTTGGGGCCGCGCGCTCCCTGACGCTAGGTTGCCCCGGATGCCCGCCCTGGAGGCCCTATGAAACCCGCCATCCTCGCCGTCGCCGCGATGATCCTTGCCCCGCCGGCCGCGGCCACGGTGCTGGACGGCGCAATCACCCACCAAAGCGGCAACGGCACGTTCGTGAAGCTCGACCCGACGGTCCGGATCATCGTGGGGTACGACACCTTCAACGACGACAACCTCTATGCGTTCGACGAGGACCAGAACATCACCCTGTCCGAACCGATCCGCGTCGATATAGGCGGCCGCAACGGGGCGATTGCCCAAGGCACGGTGGTGGCCAGTCACTACGTGTTCTTCGACAGCCTGAACGGCGTCCAGCAAGGCTACATAGATTTCGACGCGGCGATCCTCGGCATCGCGGCCTACCAGTCCACGATGGCGGCGACGGACTTTCTGGCCAACACCGATGTCATCTATATCAGCCCGGAGCTGCGCGGCCTCGAAGAGGGGGATCTTGTCTGGATCGACCAGGCCAATCCGTTCCGGCTTTGGGTCCGATGGGCCGGATCGTCGCCGGGCGATTACATTCGCGTCTTCACCGAGCGCTCCTCGGCGCCGATGATGTAGGCCCTATTCGGCGTAATACCCCACAACGTCGCCCTCGGTCGTGGCGCCCAGGCCGTTCAGCAGCCGGTTGGAATAGTTGAAGTAGGCGCAGACCTGGTTCACCTCCAGGATCTCGCCATCCTCGCATCCCGCGATCTTCAGCGCCTCCCAGTCCGACACCACCATCTTGCCGCAGGCCACCGTCAGCTTGGCGGCATAGCGCAGAAGCGCCAGTTCCTTGCCCTCGAACGCGTCCTCGGGCCGGTGCGCCTTGAGCGCGGTAAAGATCCGGTCGGCGCGGGGCTGATCCTTGAGCAGATTGCGCACATTCATGAAGTGATGCGTCAGCGAGTAGGTGCAGTCGTTCAGGATCGAGGTGTAGCTGGCCACGACTTCCAGAAACCAGAACGGCAGCGTGTTCTCGTCGGAATGCAGCACCGCGCGATAGAGCGTGACATGGCCATGCATCGTCTCGGGGCGCAGCGAGTGGATGCGCATCACGGTGTCGACCGTGCCGTGGGGCGTGCGTGCCTGATCGAGCAGCGCCTTCAGGCGGGGGCTCGCATCGTCTTCCGAAATCGTCTCGATCCAGGCGGCCATGGGGGTTCCTATTGCAGTGGATTACGCCGGGCACTCTGTCGTGGCGGCGGGGGGAAGTCCACGCCGCTCAGATGGAGGTCAGCAGGCGATAACCGGGCCTGCAGATAGACCGCACCGTGGTGATCGGCGCGGCGTCGATCCAGGTCGTGCGGTCGATCGCCAACAGCGCCGCGCCCGGCGCGCAATGCAGCGCGCTTGCGGCCGGGGCGTCGGCCTGCAGCGCCGTGACAGCCAGATCGCAGCGGCTGTAGGGCGTGTTGCGCACCAGCCATTCATTGGCGCTCTGCTCCGACAGATCCAGATCTAGGATCCCGGGCACCGTTTCCGGGCAGACCCAGCGATCCTCCGCGATGTAGGGCGCGCCATCGGCGAGGTGCAGCGCCTCGACACGGAGCAACTTGCGCGGCGCCTCCAGCCTCAACCGGTTCAGAACCTCCCGCGGGGCGTTCCGGTAGGCGCGATGGCGCAAGCGGTAGCCATAGACCGCGCCGATCCCCTCGACCTCGCGCCGCACGATGGGAATGTCGAGCCGGGCCCGGGTGACCGGATCGGCGCGCACATGGGTGCCGCCCCGGCGCCGCCGCTCGAGGAGGCCGCTATCCGACAGGTCCTGCATGGCGCGCTGCATCGTGCTGCGCGAACAGCCAAGTTCCGCCGCGAGATCCTCGTCGCGCGGAAGCTTGTCCCCGGCGCGATAGGTCCCGTTCAGGACACGCGCATGCACCGCATCGCGGATGTCCGTCCAGCGGTGGCGCAGGCGCGCCGTCATAGGGCCTCGCCCAGGCGGCGCATGGCGGCGATGGCGGGGGGTACGAGGGCGTCCCGCGCGATATGCCGCCCCTCCCGAACGACATGACGCCCCGCGCTCCAGACGTCGGTCACAGCGCGCCCGCCCCGCCCCCCGAAGACGATGGTGTCGAGCGCCGCGTCACCGCGCCGGCCGCACAGGATCTCGGAGGTGGTCTCCAACGCGATCAGGTCGGCCCAGGCGCCGGGTGCGATCGCCCCGCTGTTCCGGCCGGCGGCCTGCGCCCCGCCCGAACAGGCGGCTTCGAACAGGACACGCCCGGTCGAGCGCTCCGGCGTGGCGAGAACGGCGCGCGCCCTGTCGCGCAGGCGTTGACCGTATTCCAGCATCGACAACTCGCCGAAAAGCGCGATGTCGATGTTGCTGTCCGTGCCGATCCCGAAGCGCCCGCCTGCGCCGACGAAGCCGCGCGCGGGGAAGATCCCATCCCCCAGGCTTGCCTCGGTCAGGGGGCAGAGCCCGGCCACGGCCCCGGTCGCAGCGAGCCGCTGCGTTTCGGCCGCCGTCATCTGCGTGCAGTGGATCAGGCACCAGCCGGGCCCGAGAGGCAGATGGTCCAGCGCCCAGTCGACGGGGCGCGCGCCGCGATGGGCCTGCACCTCCGCAACTTCCGCCTGCTGCTCGGCGAGATGCATGTGGATGGGCCCGTCGCCCGCAAGATCGGAGATCGACGCAAGCCCGTCCCGCGTGACCGCGCGCAGGGAATGGGGTGCCACGCCCAGCCGGGCGTCCGGCCGGCCGCCGATGCCGGCGCGCGCGCCGTCGAGGAGCGCCGCATAACGGTCGGGATCGTTGCCGAACCTGCGCTGGCCGCCATCAAGGGCGCGCCCGTCGCATCCCCCCACCTGATAGAGCACCGGCAGCAGGGTGAGCCCGATCCCGGCCGCTTCGGCCGCCCGGGCGATCCTGCGCGACAGCTCGGCGCGATCGTCATAGGGCCGCCCGTCGGGGCAATGGTGGAGGTAGTGAAACTCGGCCACCGCGCCGTATCCGGTCTCGAGCATCTCGACGAAGGCGAGCGCGGCAATGGCCTCCACATCCTCCGGGCGCAAGCGGTCGAGGAAGCGGTACATCAACCGGCGCCATGTCCAGAAACTGTCGTCCGGGTCCGGTCCGCGGGCCTCCGTCAGGCCCGCCATGGCGCGCTGGAACGTGTGGGAATGCAGGTTGGTCGGCGCCGGCAACAGCAGGTCGGCCACGTGATCGCAGCGCGTCCCCTGCGGCCCGACGGCGAGGATGCGCCCGTCGGCGCTGATGCGCACCTCGCGGTCTTGGGCCCAGCCTTCGGGCGTCAGAACCTCGGAAGCGTGGAGGAGGATCGGGTCGGGCAGTGCGCCTGCTCCATTGACAGAATAAGTAGCTACATATTATGCGAGACACGTCGTATTGCAAGGACGGCCCATGCAAGCCTCTCCCGATCCCGTCACGCTGACCGACCTGTCCGTCGCGACGATGCAGGCCCCCGGGGCAGGGGCCGGTGCGCCCTACGGCCTGATCCGGGATGCCGCGATTGTTCTGTACGGCGCACGCATCGGCTGGGTGGGCCCTGCCGCAGAGGCGCCCGCAACGGCCCGGGTGGTGGAATGCGGCGGGCGGCTGGTGACGCCCGGGCTGATAGATTGCCACACCCATATCGTCTACGGCGGCAACCGCGCCGCCGAGTTCGAGAAGCGCCTGACCGGCGTCTCCTATGCGGAGATCGCCCGGCAGGGCGGCGGCATCGCCGCCACCGTCGCCGCGACACGCGCAGCCAGCGCAGAGGCCCTGCTGGCCGCCGCGCTGCCCCGGATCGACGCGCTGATCGCGGGGGGCGTGACGACGGTCGAGATCAAGTCGGGCTACGGGCTCGACATCGAGACCGAGTTGAAGATGCTGCGCGTCGCCCGGCGCCTAGCAACGCTGCGTCCGATCCGGGTCCGCACCAGCTTTCTCGGCGCCCATGCCGTGCCGTCCGGGGCAGGGGCCGATCGCTACATCGACGACGTATGCCTGCCCGCACTCGAGGCCGCGCAGGCCGAAGGGCTGGCGGATGCGGTGGACGGGTTCTGCGAGGGGATCGCCTTCGACACGGCCCAGATTGCGCGCGTCTTCACCCGGGCGGCCGCGCTCGGCCTGCCCGTCAAGCTCCATGCCGAGCAGCTGAGCCACCTTGGCGGCACCGAATTGGCTGCCGGGTTCGGGGCCCTGTCGGCCGACCACGTGGAATACGCGACCGCCGCAGATGCCAAGGCGCTGGCCGCCGCGGGCACCGTTGCGACGCTGCTTCCCGGGGCGTTCTACACCCTGCACGAAAAGCAGCGCCCGCCTGTGGACGCGTTCCGCGCCAACGGCGTTCCCATGGCCGTCGCCACCGACTGGAACCCGGGCTCGTCCCCCCTCGGCTCCGTTCTTCTCGCGATGAACATGGCCTGCACGCTATTCGGCCTCACCCCGGAGGAGGCCCTGGCCGGCACCACGCGCATCGCCGCACAGGCCCTAGGCCTGCACGATGCCGGGACCGTGGCAGAAGGACAGGCGGCCGACCTGTGCATCTGGGATGTCGAGAGCCCGGGCGAGCTTGCCTACGGGATCGGGATCACCCCCTTGCACCGCCGCATCTTCGGAGGCGCCCTATGAGCCTGACCCTCACCCCCGGCACCGCCACACTGGCGGAGCTTGCGGCGATCCTGCGCGGGGCCGGGCCCGTCCACCTTCACCCGGATGCCGCACCGGGCATCGCGGCCTCCGCCGCGCTCGTGGCGCAGATCGCCGAAAGCGACAGGGCGGCCTACGGAATCAACACCGGGTTCGGCAAGCTCGCCACCCTGCGCATCGCACCCGAGGATACCGCACAGCTGCAGCGCAACCTCGTGCTCTCGCATTGCTGCGGCGTCGGCGAAGCGCTGGAGCCGGAGACGACGCGCCTGATGATGGCGCTCAAGCTCCTGTCGCTCGGCCGGGGCGCCTCCGGTGTGCAACCGGGCACCTGCGCCATGCTGGAGGCCATGCTCACCGCCGATGTTCTGCCGGTCGTGCCGGTTCAGGGCTCCGTCGGCGCGTCGGGCGATCTGGCGCCGCTGGCGCATATGGCGGCGGCGATGATCGGCGCGGGCGAGGCGCTGTCCTCCGGCCAGCGGATGCCGGCCGCCGACGCCCTGGCGCGCGCCGGGCTTGCGCCGCTGTCCCTCGGCCCGAAGGAGGGCCTCGCGCTGATCAACGGCACCCAGTTCTCGACGGCCTGCGCGCTCGCCGCGCTCTTCGATGGCTGGCAACTGGTGCGCACGGCGATCGTCACCGCTGCGCTATCCACCGATGCAATCATGGGCTCAACGGCGCCGCTGCGGCCCGAAATCCACGCCCTGCGCGGGCAACGCGGCCAGATCGACGTGGCCGCCGCGACGCGCGCACTGATCGACGGCAGCGAGATCCGCGAAAGCCACCGGGAGGGGGATCACCGGGTGCAGGACCCGTATTGCATAAGGTGCCATCCCCAGGTCACCGGCGCGGCGGTGGATCTTCTTCGGTTCGCCGCCGCCACGCTGGAGGTGGAAGCCAACGGCGTGACGGACAACCCGCTTGTGCTGACCGCTTCGGGCGACGTGCTGTCCGGCGGCAATTTCCACGCCGAACCCGTCGCCTTCGCGGCAGATCAGATCGCCATGGCCCTGAGCGAGATCGGCGCCATCGCCCAGCGCCGCATCGCACTGATGGTCGACCCGACGCTGTCCTTCGACCTGCCGCCGTTTCTGACGCCGGAGCCGGGGCTGAACTCCGGCCTGATGATCGCGGAGGTGACGACAGCGGCGCTGATGAGCGAAAACAAGCATCTGGCGCATCCCTGCTCCATCGACAGCACGCCGACCTCCGCCAATCAGGAGGATCACGTGAGCATGGCCGCCCATGCCGCGCGCCGCCTGATGAAGATGAATGCGAACCTCGCGGTGATCCTGGGGGTCGAGGCGATGTGCGCGGCGCAGGGCATCGAGTATCGGGCGCCGCTGAGCACCTCCGCCCGGCTCGCGGCGACGCTTGCGGCGTTCCGGGCGCGTGTCATGGCGCTGGAGGAGGACCGTTTCATGGCGCCCGACCTCGACGCCGCAGCCGCCCTTGTCCGCGACGGGACACTGGCCGACGCCGCCGGTGTGGAGATTGCCTTGTGAGCTTTGTCGAGATCGCACGCGGCGATGGTCCGATCCTGCTTGGACTGCCCCATACCGGCACCGAGATCCCGCCCCACATCTGGGAGCGCCTGAACGGCACCGGACGCGCGCGGGCGGATACCGACTGGCATGTCCACAGGCTCTACGCGGGGTTGCTGGAGCAGGTCACGACCGTTCGCACCCGCATCCACCGCTACGTCATCGACGTCAACCGGGACCCGGCAGGCGCCAGCCTCTATCCCGGTCAGAACACCACCGGCTTATGCCCTCTGACGGATTTCGACGGGCGGGCGATCTACACCGACAGCGCCACACCAGAGCCGCACGACGTTGCTCGCCGCCTCGCCGCCTATCACCAGCCCTACCACGCCGCGCTGACGGCCGAGATCGCACGACTCAAGGCGCTGCACGGGCAGGTCATCCTGTTTGATTGCCATTCGATCCGCTCCCGGATTCCCTACCTCTTCGAAGGGACGTTGCCCGACTTCAACATCGGCACCAACGACGGCACTTCGTGCCATTGGAGCGTACAGAGTTTCACCGCCACGTCCTGCGCCGTCGCCGACGGCTACAGCTCCATCGAGAATGGGCGCTTCAAGGGCGGGTGGACCACGCGGCACTACGGCCGGCCAAAGGACGGCGTTCATGCCATCCAGATGGAACTCGCCCAATCGACCTACCTGGAGGAGGAGGCCGAGCCCTGGGCCTACTCCGAGGCCAAGGCCGCGGATCTGCGCGCCATTCTGAAGGGCATCCTCGAAACCCTCGACTTCGCGGCAAGAAAGGACCTGTTCCAGTGAATGACCGTCGTCACAACACCCGAGACGTCTTCCCGCCGACGGGGCCGCATCTGACGGCCAAGAGCTGGCAGACCGAGGCGGCGATGCGGATGCTGATGAACAACCTCCATCCGGACGTGGCCGAGAACCCGCACGAACTGGTCGTCTATGGCGGGATCGGGCGCGCAGCCCGCACCTGGAAAGACTTCGACCTGATCGTGGCGACGCTCAAGGACCTTGAGAGTGACGAGACCCTGATCGTTCAATCCGGCAAGCCGGTGGCCGTGATCCGCACCCATGCCGATGCGCCCCGCGTATTGATCGCCAACTCCAACCTCGTGCCGCACTGGGCCACGTGGGATCATTTCAACGCGCTCGATAAGAAGGGCCTGGCGATGTACGGCCAGATGACGGCCGGGTCCTGGATCTACATCGGGACGCAAGGCATCGTGCAGGGCACATATGAGACCTTCGCCGAAGCGGGGCGCCAGCACTACGGCGGCGACCTGTCAGGCAAGTGGATCCTGACGGCCGGTTTGGGCGGCATGGGCGGGGCCCAGCCGCTGGCGGCGGTCATGGCGGGGGCTTGCTGCCTGGCGGTGGAGTGCAACCCCGACAGCATCGCGTTCCGCCTGCGCACGCGCTACCTCGACGAAGAAGCACCCGATCTCGACACCGCGCTGGCGATGATCGAGCGCTGGACGAAAGCGGGCGAGGCAAAATCCGTGGGCCTGCTCGGCAACGCGGCCGATGTCTTTCCCGAACTCGTGCGCCGCGGGGTGCGCCCCGATATCGTGACCGATCAGACCAGCGCGCACGATCCGCTCAATGGATATCTGCCCCAGGGCTGGACGCTCGCACAGTGGCGCGCCCGGCGCGAGAGCGACCCGAAAGCGGTGGAGACCGCGGCGCGCGCGTCCATGAAGATCCATGTCGCCGCGATGGTGGACTTCTGGAACGCCGATGTGCCGACGCTCGACTATGGCAACAACATCCGGCAGGTCGCCAAGGACGAGGGGCTGGAAACGGCGTTTACGTTTCCGGGCTTCGTGCCCGCCTATATCCGGCCGCTGTTCTGCAAGGGGATCGGCCCGTTTCGCTGGTGCGCTCTGTCCGGCGACCCCGAAGACATCTACCGCACCGATGCAAAGATGAAGGAGTTGTTCCCGGAGAATGCGCACCTGCACAATTGGCTGGATATGGCGCGCGACCGCATCGCGTTTCAGGGGCTACCGGCGCGGATCTGCTGGATCGGCCTCGGGGAGCGGCACCGTGCGGGGCTGGCCTTCAACGAGATGGTCGCCTCGGGCGAGCTGTCGGCGCCTGTCGTGATCGGGCGGGATCATCTGGATTCGGGCTCCGTCGCCAGCCCCAACCGGGAGACGGAGGCGATGCGGGACGGCTCGGATGCCGTCAGCGACTGGCCGTTGCTCAATGCGCTGATCAACACCGCCAGCGGCGCGACGTGGGTGTCGCTGCACCATGGGGGCGGGGTCGGCATGGGGTTCTCGCAGCACGCAGGCATGGTGATCTGCGCCGATGGCACGGAAGACGCCGCGCGACGGCTGGAGCGGGTGCTGTGGAACGATCCGGCCTCCGGTGTCTGGCGCCACGCGGATGCAGGCTATGCGGGTGCCATCGACTGCGCGCGCGAGAACGGGCTGCGCTTGCCCGGGATCCTCTGAAAGCGGCCCCGGCACCGTCCCTATTGAAGGGATCGGCTTGGCCCCGACCGCAACATCCCGCCAAAACATCCTGGCGCTGCGCTTCACCGCTGCCGTCATGCGCTGCGGGGAGACCCCAGGAAAAGACCGCCCGGCGATGCGCCGGGCGTTCCAATCCGCAAAACACTGGCAACACTCGGCGCCGGTTGGCGAGGGCCTCCGCCGCGCGTTCTTCTAGCTGGCTTCGGCCTTGGTATGCGGCCAGATCCAGTTCGCCATGTACTTGTGGCCTGGCACGATATGGCCGAACGGGAAGCCCGCCTGGAACTTGTGCCCGGGCACGATATGCCCGAACGGGAAGTTCGCCATGTATTTGTGCCCCGGCACGAGGTGGGCGAAGGGAAACTTCGCCATGTGCTTGTGCCCCGGCACGATGTGGCCAAACGGGAACCCCGCCTGGAACTTATGGCCCGGCACAAGGTGGGCAAAGGGGAACTTCGCCATGTATTTCTGCCCGGGCACGAGCGAGTTCGTGTGCAGCTTGCCGCTCATGAGAAGCGGGAAGGGCCAGTTCGCCATCCGGCGCCCGCCCGGCACCAGATGCCCGAACGGGAAGTTCGCCATGAACTTGTGCCCCGGCACGATATGCCCGAACGGGAAGTTCGCCATGAACTTATGCCCCGGCACGATATGCCCGAACGGGAAGCCCGCCTGCAACTTGTGCCCGGGCACGATGTGGCCGAACGGGTAATTCGCCTGGAACTTGTGACCCGGCACCAGCAGGTCGAACGGAAAGCGGCCGAAGCGGATGTTCCCCGGCAGCAACAGCCCAATGGGCCGGTCCGCCATGCGCCCGTGCGGCGGGATGACCGGTGGCGGGGCCGGGCGGCGCTTGATGATCAGGGGGATCGGCCAGTTCGCCATGAAGTAGTTCGTGCTCGACGGGTCCCGCCGCCGCGTCAGGAAGCGCGGCCCGCCTTCGAGGACTTTCGGGATCGGCTCCCGCTTGCCCTTGACGTTGACCTGTTCGATCACCTTGCCCATATCCGCCGCGCCCATCCGCGATGCGGTCTGCCGCGCGATCCTGGCCGCACCGAGGGGCTTGTAGCCGGCCCGCACGAGCAGAACGGCACCCCCCTTCGACATGCGGTCCGCATAGGCCTTCACTGTGGCGGATTTGACCTTGGCCTCCGTCAACTCGTCGGACAGGCCGTCGGCATCGGCATGGACGGACACGACGTTCGATGGGAAGCCACGCCCGGACAGAAGCGCCTCTCGGACGGCATGGCACTGGGCCGCATCCTCGAAGTACCGTGTGATAACCGTTGTCATGGGACCTCCACCGTTCGTCTCTCTGGGTCTGAGGGGATCGCCGGCGCCGAAGCGGCGACGCGCGAAAGCGGCAGGGCCACAAGGACCGCCAGTACGAGGAACCCGATCTCGACCATGAACACCGCATTATAGGGCACATGCGCCGCGGAGCCAGCTTGGCCCGGCATGGCCAGGATGACATCGCGCAGGATTCCCGCCCCGGCGACGCCGATCCCGGCCGCCGTGGCCTGCACGGCCCCCCAGGCGCCAAGGGCGAGGCCATTGTTGTCCTTCGGTGCGGCGCGCATCGTGGCTGTCAGAGTGGCGTGCCCAAAAAGCCCCGTTCCGAGGCCGGTGGCCAGCGTGCCCGCCAGAAACACCAGCGGGCCGCCGCCCATCGAGGACAGGATGATCGCGGCAAAGCCCGGAATGCCGACCAGCGCACCGATCCGCGCCAGACGCACGGCATCGCCCCCCTGGCCGAGGACGCGCGAGGCGATCCCGAAGCCGCAGAGCGTGCCGGCTGCCAAAAGGGCGGTAAGCTTCGTGGTATCGGCGACGGAGAAGCCCAGCGCCTGGCCGCCATAGGGTTCCAGCAGCACATCGGCCATACCGAACCCGAACGTCCCCAGCGCGATGACGACGAGGAGCTTGATCGTCCCCGGCACGCGCACCAGCGTAGACCAGGCTTGCCGGAACGTTCGGTGGGGCTGCCGCAGCATGGCCGCGGCGCGGTTGCGATCACGCGCCTCCTGCTTCCACAGCGCAAGGATGTTCAGCGCCACGGTGACGACGGCGGAGCCTTGGATCACCTGGATCAGACGCCCCGGCGTGTAATTCTCCAGAAGCATCCCATAGACGAGCGCGCTGACGACCATGCCGACGAGCAGCATCACATACATCAGCCCGACGACCTTCGGCTGATCCTCTTCCTTCACGAGATCGGTCGCGAGCGCGAGGCCGACGGTCTGAACGATATGGACGCCCGCGCCGACAAGCAGAAAGGCCAGGGCTGCGGAGGTCAGCCCGATCCAACGGGGCGCGTCGATCGCTTCGCCGTAGCCCGACAGAACCAGCAGCGCAAAGGGCATGATGGCGAACCCGCCGAACTGATACATCGTGCCCTTCCAGATGTATGGCACACGGCGCCAGCCCAGCGCCGAAACATGCCTGTCCGACCTGAAGCCGATGAGCGTGCGGAAGGGGGCAAATACGAGCGGCAGCGCCAGCATCCCCGCCACCAGCGAGGCCGGCACGGAAAGCTCGACGATCATCACCCGGTTCAGGGTTCCGACCAGAAGCACCAGCGCCATGCCGACCGTCACCTGAAACAGCGACAGGCGCAGCAGCCGCGACAACGGCACCTCCGGCGTCGCGACATCGGCAAAGGGCATGTACCGAGGCCCGAGCGTGGCGAGCTTGTGAAGGGCGTATTGCCTGTAATTCCACATGGCGGGCCTACCGAAGGGAGAAAGACAGGCCAGCGCGCACGCGGCCAGTCAGAGTGTCAGAGACTTACGGGCTTCTCGAACCGCCGACTCGGAGCGAGAAGCCCGGGGGTCAGTCGGTGTGGACCCACCCGGGAGGACTGGCAGATGCGAGAACCTCGTTCCCATGGAGCGTGGCACGCATAGACGTCCCGTCGGGCAGGATCACGGTGACCTCCTGAGCGCCGTTCGGAAGCGTCGTGGCATAGGACGCTTTCGCCGTCGCAGCCTCTTGGCTTTCGAGGGCGGCAGCGGCCATGTCACCACTTCCAAGCGGTTGACCGGACAGGAAGTCCGAGACCCAGGACGTGTTGCCGAGAACCGCAACATGCACCGCGAAGGATCCCACGGCGACAGCGCCGAGGAACACCGGAACACCCACGGCGGGGGGCACTACGAGCCACATTTTGGCATTGTTCATAGCATACCCCCTAGCCCAGCCAGGGCGTCGAAACCGCGACCAGCAGATGCGCGATGAGCGCAAGTGCCCCGAAGACGCGCGTGCCATCGATCAGATAGCTGTGCACTTCCTCGGCTTCGCGGAGAGTGAGGCCGGTCGGCCATACTTTGTCGGGATTGTCGTCCATGTCCCGTCTCCTCTTCCGTTTCCGAAATAGGACCGGCCCGACGCGCCCGAGGCAACGCCAGACCGGCCTCAGTATGCGACAAAGTGTCCTTTGCCGCAGAGTCAGCCTGTCAGATATTCTTGACAAATTCAACTGTAAGAAAAATCTGACACTTCTGGATTGAGCGGTTTTCCCGAAGGTGGGCGAAAACAATCGGTTGCGAGAATGTGTTGATCTCGCTTGAAAAACATTGCGGATTTAACGTCTTTTCCGCGCTCCCGCCGCCGCACCCGTATGAGCGGCCGCGGCTGATTCCCTGCATCCGGCCCGGCGCGCGTGGCCCCCGGCCAGCCCCTTGTGCCGCCGGGCAAGATCGGCTCACTGCGGGGCACGGTGGCAGCGAGCGAGGCGGCGATCCCCTTGGCCCAAGATCCCCACAGCCTGCGCGGCACGCGTGAAAAGGTGCTGGAAATCGCCATCGGGCGCGAGGTGAAGGCCCATCGGCTCCGGCAGAAAATCACCGTGGCCGAGCTCTCTGCCAAGACGGGCCTGTCCATCGGGATGCTGTCCAAGATCGAAAACGGGCTTACCTCCCCGTCGCTGACAACGCTGCAGACGCTGGCCGATGTTCTCTCCGTTCCGATCACGGCCTTCTTCAAGGGCTTCGAGCAGCGCCGCGACGCCGTCCACACCAAAGCCGGCGCCGGTGTCGAGGCCGAGCGCGATGGCACGCGCGCCGGGCACCAGTACAACCTTCTGGGCCACATCGGCGCCAACACAAGCGGCGTCATCGTGGAGCCCTATCTGATCGTGCTGACGGATGAATCCGACGTGTTTCCCACGTTCCAGCATTCCGGCATCGAGACCATCTACATGCTGGAGGGGAAAGTGGCCTATCGGCACGGCGACCGGGTGTTTCACCTCGAACCCGGCGACACGCTGTTCTTCGATGCCGACGCGCCCCACGGGCCGGAGATCCTCGAACGGCTGCCGGCGCGCTTTCTCTCGATCATCGCCTATCCGCAAGAGTCCTAGCCGGGAAAGCGCGCGCGCCCGAGATCTTGCCTGATGTGAATAATTGTTTCCTCGCAATTGAGGTCTTTCGGCAGACCTGCTATGCAGACATGCGTCGCAAGGGAGGGTGCCATGTGCGGAATCGTCGGCCTGTTCTTGAAGGACGAGGCGCTTCAGCCCGAACTCGGGCGGCTTCTGGCGCAGATGCTCATCACGATGACGGATCGCGGCCCGGACAGTGCTGGCATGGCGATCTACGGGCCGGAGGTGCCAGGGCGGGCAAAGCTCACCGTTCAGTCCGACCGGCCGGAGGGCGCCTTCGCGGATCTTGGCGCGACCCTGTCCGACAGCCTCGGCGCGCCGGTTGAGATCACCCGCAGAGACACCCATGCCGTGCTGACCGTGCCGTCGGCCCAGCTTCAGGCCGCGCGCATCGCCCTGTCGGAGACCTATCCGGAACTGCGCCTCATGGGACGCGGCACGAACCTGGAGATCTACAAGGAGGTCGGCCTGCCACGCGCCGTCGTCGACCGGTTCGGGATCGCCGATATGGCGGGCACCCATGGCATCGGGCACACGCGCATGGCCACCGAATCCGCGGTCACCACGATGGGGGCACACCCGTTCAACACCGGCGAGGATCAGTGCCTCGTGCACAACGGCTCGCTTTCGAACCACAACGCCTGGCGGCGCAAACTGCGGCGCGCAGGCGTCGAGATCGAAACCGAGAACGATACCGAGGTCGGCGCTGCTTATCTGACCTGGCGCATGCGGCAGGGCGCGACGCTGGGCGACGCGCTGCAATCGGGCCTGACCGACCTCGACGGCTTCTTCACCTTTGTCGTCGGCACGAAGGACGGCTTCGGCGTCGTCCGCGATCCGATCGCCTGCAAGCCGGCCATCATGGCGGAGACGGACCAATACGTGGCTTTCGGGTCGGAATACCGGGCGCTTGCGGATCTGCCGGGGGTCGACCGCGCCCGCGTGTGGGAGCCCGAGCCCGCCACCGTCTATTTCTGGAGCCACGCCGCCTCCCCCACCGAACGGGCGGCCTGACCCATGCACGCTATCGACCTCAGCCAGACCCCCCTGCGCGAGCTGAACGCGGCACTGCAGGCCCAGTCGCAGGACACCAACCAGACCGCTTGGCAGATCGACAATCCCAAGGGGGCGCACGCCATCGCCTGCGGGCTCGATGCGCCCATCGAAGTCACGGTGAAGGGGCCGACAGGCTATTACTGCGCGGGCATGAACAAACAGGCGCGCGTGCATATTCAGGGCAATGCCGGGCCCGGTGTCGCCGAGAACATGATGAGCGGCACCGTCGTGATCGATGGCGATGCCAGCCAATATGCGGGCGCCACGGGGCATGGCGGCCTGCTTGTGATCAAGGGCAACGCCTCGTCGCGTTGCGGGATCTCGATGAAGGGGATCGACATCGTGGTGCACGGCAATGTGGGCCATATGAGCGCGTTCATGGCGCAGTCCGGCACGCTCGTGGTCTGTGGCGATGCGGGCGAGGCGCTGGGAGATTCGCTCTACGAGGCGCGGCTCTTCGTGCGGGGATCGGTGAAATCGCTCGGCGCCGATTGCATCGAAAAGGAGATGCGCCCCGAGCATCTGAACCTCCTCGCCGATCTTCTGGAGCGCGGGGAGTGCGCCGCAAAGCCCGAGGAGTTCCGCCGCTACGGCTCGGCCCGCAAGCTCTACACCTTCGATATCGACAACGCGTATTGAGGCGCTGATGGACGATCACCACGACCGACCCCGGACCGCGCCGATCCCCTCGGCCACGTTCTCCGATCCCGTGAATGCCGAGATCCGCCGCGCGGCGGCGACCGGCATCTATGACATCCGGGGCGGCGGCACGAAGCGGCGCCTGCCCCATTTCGACGATCTGTCGTTCCTGGGCGCCTCGATCTCGCGCTATCCGTTGGAAGGGTATCGCGAGCGCTGCGGGACGCATGTGACGCTCGGCACGCGCCATGCCGAAAACCCGATCAAGCTCGATATCCCGATCACCATCGCGGGCATGTCCTTCGGCGCCCTCTCCGGTGCCGCCAAGGAAGCACTGGGGCGCGGGGCGACGCTGGCGGGCACCTCCACCACAACGGGCGACGGCGGCATGACGCAGGAGGAGCGGGGCCATTCCAAACTGCTGGTCTACCAGTACCTGCCTTCGCGCTACGGAATGAACCCCGACGATCTGCGCAAGGCC
>JBCDGG010000057.1:0-29348 GCA_038757905.1 Pseudomonadota bacterium
CCATAGGCCATGGCCTGGTCCTGCAGGTCGCACTCACCCCCCTGGTCGCAGATCGGACAGTCGAGCGGGTGGTTGATGAGTAGGAACTCCATCACCCCTTCGCGCGCCTTCTTCACCATGGGCGAGTTGGTGCGCACCTCCGGCGGCTCGCCATCGCGGCCGCCGCGCAGGTCGCGCACCTGCATCGCACAGGAGGCGGCGGGCTTGGGCGGGCCGCCGACGACCTCGACCAGGCACATCCGGCAGTTTCCGGCGATCGACAGCCGCTCGTGATAGCAAAAGCGCGGCACCTCGACCCCGACCTGCTCACAGGCCTGGATCAAGGTGAGGGCCGGGTCGACCGCGACCTCCTGACCGTCGATGATGATGGTACGCAGCTCGGGCGCGGCGTCCGACATTGGGCATGCCTCCTGTGTGGCGCGCGCCGGGGCATTCCCTCCGGCACTGGCTCAGCTTGGCTTCCCCCCGTAGCTAGCGACTGCGGAGCAGTTCGCCAATGGGCGAGTTGGCCGCGATTTCGGCGTTTCCCGCACGGCAGTAGCTGGCGGCGTTGCCCTTTTGCACACCGCGCTCCGCAAGATAGGTATTAGCCCGGTTTTTCATCAGGCGATTGTCTTCCTTGCTCTCCAGGTAGTCGGAGATCTCGCCCCGCGTGTAGCCCTGGTCGAGCGCGTAGTGATAGAGCGCCCGCGCCTTCCGGTAGACGAGGCCCATGCGCGCCGAAATCGAGGGACAGTTCTTCCGAATCTGATCCCCGACCGCGGCAATGAACAACTGGTCGTTGATGGGGTCGTTATGGCGCAAGGCGGGGCGGGCCTCGGCCGCGCTCGTGAACGCGAGGGCAAAGAGCGTCAGACAAACGGCGGCGGCACTGAAAATCCTGAACATCGGTCTTCCTCATGGCGGATGCGCAGGGAAAGAGTGGGGGCGCGCCCCGCCGCTATTCAATAGCAACGCCCCGCGGGTGCCTTGGCCGGGCATCCATGAGCGGGGATTTGCCTGAGATCCGTCGTGTCGCGGCCGCGCACGGAGGTCCGGGGACAAATCACAAGGCCCGGTGCCGATCACATCTTTGCGATATGTCACTCATTTGTGACACATCTTGCGCCCGTGCCGCCGGACGGAAGAGCGACAAAATCAAATCTTGACCATTTTACTCGGCCTTGATTTGGATGCGCGCGAAATAGCCACCGTATGACGGCAGCATGAACCCCAACCCCCGGAGGACGCTTCATGCTTCGTCGCCTGCTTCTCTCTTCGACTGCCCCTTTGTGCTTTGCCACGATGTCGTTCGCGCAATCGGCCGAGATCACCGATGCGTCCACAGTGGCGCTGGCCTTCACATTGGATCCGGTCGTCGTCGGCTCCGGGATCGGCAACGTGGCCAGTGACACGCCGCAATCGGTGTCCGTCATCACGCAGGAAGATATTGACCGCTCGCTGCCGCGCACGATCAACGATCTGTTCACCGAGATCCCGGGGGTGACCGGTGTCGGATCGGAACGCGTGCTCGGCGAGCGGGTGAACATCCGCGGCATCGGCGGCGGCGAAGACGGCGACCAGAACCGCATCATCACCCGCATCGACGGCGTGACCAAGTTCTACCAGCAGTACCGGATGGGCGCCCTCTTCACGGAACCCGAGCTTTATCGCCGGGTGGAAGTGCTGCGCGGCCCGGCCTCCTCGACGCTGACCGGTGCCGGTGCGATCGGCGGTGTGATCGAGCTGGAAACCCGCGACGCCAGCGACTTTCTGTTCACGCCCGAAGACACCTTCGCCTTCCGCCAGCGGTTCCAGTACACCAGCAACGGAAATGGCTTCCTGAGCAGCTCCATTCTGGCGGCGCGGCCGAGCGAGGATGTCGAACTGCTCGGCTTCTTCGCCTATCGCGGACAGGAAGACGTCGTCGACGGCGAGGGGGACGACATCGTCGGATCGAACTTCGATTCCACCTCCTACCTGCTCAAAGGCCGCTACACTTTCGGCAACGACCGTCAGCACAGCGTCTTCGCCACGTTACAGAACTGGACCACCTCCGAAGACCAGGCAGAATACGAGCAGACCGGCACCAATGAAGCGTTCGGCCGGGTCGACCGCGATGTCGACGACAACACCTTCGTGCTGGGGTATGACTTCAATCCTCCCGGCAACGACCTCGTCGATCTGGAAGTGCGCTTCGGCTATTCCGACACCGAGGTGATCCAGGAGAATGCCACCGGGCAGTTCCCCTCCACCCTCTTCGAGGATGCGGAATACGCCTATACGTCCTACCAGCTGAACGCGATCAACACCTCGCGCTTCCGGGCCGGCTCCGCGGACGTGACCATGTCCTACGGCTTCGATGCCAGCCTGCAGGAGCGGGTCGGCCGCACCACGAGCCGGAACTTCCCGAACACGCCCGAGAACGGCTTCATCTCCTTCCAGCCCGGCGGCTATGACGAGAATTACGGTGTCTTCCTGCAGGCCGAGATCGCCTACGATAACGGCCTGACACTCATTCCCGGTCTGCGCTACGAATGGCAGGAACTGCGTCCGGACAACCTCAACACCACCTTCGACGAAGACGAATCCCTGTCGAACGAGGCGTTCGCGCCGAAGCTGGCCGTGCTCTACGAGATCAACGAGAACTTCAACGTCTTCGGCAGCATCGCGCAAACCGAACGGCTGCCGGTGCTCGATGAAGCGTTCGACGGCAACAGCGGAAACCTCGATCTGGAGCCGGAGCGCGCGACCACGTGGGAAGTGGGCGTGTCCTATTCGAGCTTCGATGTCTTCACAGCGGGCGACCAGCTGGTGGCCAAGGCGGTGTACTTCGACAACGACATCGAAGACCTGATCTCGCGCGTGAACACACGCTCGCCCTTCGTCAACATCGACGAGGCCACCATCACCGGCTGGGAGCTGGAGGCCGCTTATGACAGCGACCGTGTCTTCGGCCGCCTCGCCTACAGCCAGGTGCGCGGCGACGGCACGGAGGACGGCGGACCCGAAGAGCCCCTTCTCGACGTTCCGGCCGATGAGCTTTCGGTGACCATCGGGACGCGCCTGCCGCAATACAACGTCGATCTGTCGCTGCGAAGCACCCACACCTGGCGGCAGGACAGGGTCCCGTCCGGCGCGGACGAGACGCCGAGCTACACCGTCTGGGACGTCTTCGCCTCCTGGAAGCCCGATCAGGGCGCGCTGGAAGGGTTCGAGATGCGTCTGGCGGCCAACAACATCACCGACGAGACCTACAGCCCCCACCTTTACGGTTTCGACGAGAACGCGGCCGGACGCTCCGTCAGCCTCAGCATCGCCAAGCTGTTCTGACGCGAGGCTGATCAACCCTGGTGCACTGCAGCGCCGGCCGCCCCTTTCCCTCGGAGCGGCCGGCGATTTTTTGTGCCGGGATCGGGGGCGCGCGTTTCGCGAAAGCCAGTCAGCCCGGATCGACGCGGAAAAGGCGGCCGAGGGCAGAGCCGCCTTCGGCCTCCGAGCGTGCGACGGGGCAGACTTGATCGCTGACGAGCGGGGTCTCCAGGCCGAGGGTGTCGTAGCGGGCCGATGCCGCCGCCAGCACTGCCTCGCGCGCCGCCTCGGAATGCAGGCGCGGATCGTCGATCTGCCAACCGTCCCGCGCCAGAAGGTCGTAGACGCCCAGGCGCAGCCCGGTATCGGCATCCACGTCGACCTGCACATCGGGGCATTGCGCCGCCATGTGGCTGGCCACGCGCAACAGCGCGGCGCCTTCGATGAAGTAGTCCGGCGGCGGCCCCTGTTGCGCCTGAGCGGCCCCTGCAAACAGGACGCCTGCAGCGACAAGCGCGCCCCTCACAGCGCGCCCCCCGGCGGGACATGCGCCATGGTGCTGCTCCCAATCCGGGGCGGGCTCCCAAGACGCGCGGCACTCGCCAAGACGCCGTCCAAAGCCACCGGACGCGGAGGGAGGGCGCGGGAGGGGAGCGCGCTGGGCGGGAGTGACAGGGTGCGCCTTTCGCCTGGAGCGCCGCGGGGGCGCGGTGCGTCGATATGCTCACAATTGCGACGGCGCCCCATCTTGGGCGTCAAACCGCCCCAGGGAAAGCGCCCGGCGCTCACTCCGCCGCGACAGGCGCGCCCGACTGGCGCCGTTTGTGGGCGATCCGTTCCTCGATCTCATGGCGGAAGTGCCGGATGAGGCCCTGAATCGGCCAGGCAGCGGCATCGCCCAGGGCACAGATCGTGTGGCCCTCGACCTGCTTGGTGACATCGAGCAGCATGTCGATCTCGGCCGGGTCGGCCTCACCCTTCACCAGCCGGTCCATGACCCGCATCATCCAGCCCGTGCCCTCGCGGCAAGGCGTGCACTGGCCGCAGCTTTCGTGCTTGTAGAACGCCGACAGCCGCCAGATCGCCTTGATCACGTCGGTCGACTTGTCCATCACGATGACCGCCGCGGTGCCGAGGCCCGAGCGCTGCTCGCGCAGCCAGTCGAAATCCATCAGCGCACCGTCGCGCATCACGTCGCCGGGAAGAAGCGGCACCGAGGAGCCGCCCGGGATCACCGCTTTCAGATTGTCCCAGCCGCCACGAATGCCGCCGCAATGCTTGTCGATCAGCTCGTCGAACGGGATCGACATCGATTCCTCCACCACGCAGGGCGTGTTGACATGGCCCGAGACGGCAAAGAGCTTGGTGCCGGCATTGTTCGGGCGGCCGAAAGCCGAGAACCAGTCGCCCCCCCGGCGCAGGATCGTGGGCACGACGGCGATCGATTCGACGTTGTTCACCGTCGTCGGACAACCGTAGAGCCCTGCCCCCGCCGGAAATGGCGGCTTCATGCGGGGCATGCCCTTCTTGCCTTCGAGGCTTTCCAGAAGGGCGGTTTCCTCGCCGCAGATATAGGCACCGGCGCCGTGGTGCAGGTAGAGGTCGAAGTCCCAGCCGGACCCGGCCGCATTCTTGCCGAGCAGGCCCGCATCGTAGGCTTCGTCGATCGCGGCCTGCAGCGCCTCCTTCTCGCGGATATACTCGCCGCGGATGTAGATGTAGCTGACATGGGCCTGCATCGCGAATGAAGCGATCAGGCAGCCCTCGATCAGCGTGTGCGGATCGTGGCGCATGATCTCGCGATCCTTGCAGGTGCCAGGCTCGGACTCGTCGGCGTTGACCACCAGATAATGCGGCCGGCCGTCGCTTTCCTTCGGCATGAAGGACCATTTGAGACCGGTGGGAAAGCCCGCACCGCCGCGCCCCCGCAGGCCGGACGACTTCATCTCGTCGACGATCCAGTCCCGCCCGTTCTCGATCAGCTTTGCCGTACCGTCCCAATGCCCGCGCGCCCGCGCGCCCGCCAGCGTCCGGTCGTGCATGCCGTAGAGGTTCGTGAAGATGCGGTCTTCGTCTTTGAGCATGCGCTCCTACTCCCAGTGAGGTGCGCCGCCGGGCGCACCTTTCCGGGCACCCTATCCGTTACGCGCCCGCCAGATCTGCCATGTCACTACGAGCGACCAGAGGAAAGCCGCCATCGCCGCGAAATAGATCAAAAACTCGAACCGGGGCGCAAGCCCCGTCCACGACACGATGTAGGGAGCAAAAATCGCAGCCAAGCCCGCACAGGCAATGACCAACGCGACCATTCGTCCGCGCCGTGCGATCTTTCGGTCGTGTTCGGTGCTCATGTTCCGATGACTGATATGCGTGCGGGGAAGAGGCTGGGGAGCGCGGGCGCGACGCCGGCTCGGCGCCTAGCTCGCTTCAGCGGACGATCCCTCCGCCAGGGCCTTGGCTTGCGCCACCCAATCGTCCCGGGTGACCCGGCCCTTGAAGCCTTCGAGGTTCTCGTCGACCCAGGCGACCTCGTCCGCCGTCCATTTCGCGATCTGGTCGAAATGGTAGAAGCCAAGGCTGTTGCACAGACGCTCCAGCGCCGGGCCGACACCTTTGATTTGCTTGAGATCGTCGGCTTTGCCGGCGCGCGGGGCGTCGAGACCCGCGGGCTTGGTGCCCGCCGCCGGGGTCGACTCGGGGGCCGTCTCGGAGGCCGCTGCGGGCGCGGCCGCCGCGGCTGACGCCGTCCCGGAGGACGGCGTCGAAGGTGCGGCGGCTTTCGGGGCCGCTGCGGACGGGGCGGCCGCAGTGGCCGACCCGCCGGAAGAGGCGCCCGCCGAGGACGCGCCCGACCCGGACGCATCCGTCATGTGGCGCGGGACGGTTGGGGCCTTCTTGCCGCCGGGCGGATCGTTGGCCGGTCTCCAGCCGATGAGCAGGGCGATCAGAATCGCAACGAAGAGGAAAATCCAAACCCCTCCCATCGCGCTGAAATTGAAGTCCCACATCACCGCGCCGCTGAGCGCTCCGACGGTTGCGAAAAGCCACGCGACGACGACCGCACCCAGTGCGTAGTCGTTTCGCTTCACAATGTTTTTGTTCATCTCTCTCCTCAGTCCGATGGCACGACGCGCGGCAAGGCGTCACACCCCCCTTCTACAGATTTCTGTCCGATCTGTCTTGCCCAACGTGTTGTCAATTGGGCTTGACAGCCTGGCCTGCCGACATAGGGCCGTGCCATCCTGCGCTTGGCGCAGGCGTGGCGGCGTCTCGGCCAGCGCCTTGGCCCCGCGCCGGGCCCTTTGCGTAGGGCACAGCCGCATCCCGGCGCGGATGGTGAACGCGGATCTTTCCGGACGAGCACGCAGAAATCGGCCGAATCCCCGGCCGCCCGGCCGAATCGCCATGGCGTTGGACACGCGTTGGCCGGGACCGGTCGCGGCGCCGGGTCCGCTCATGGTCCGGACCAGTGCTCATGGCAGTGTCCCTGCTCCGCATGTAGGGAGCTGCGCCGCGCCGCGACCCATCAAGGGCGCATTTCAGGCATACTCGATCCTAAGGCGGCCGCACCTTCAGCGCAGCGCGTCGGGTCGGTCCCGCCCCCTCGGACGTGGGCGCGTCAGGTCACGCGGCGTCGTCGCCGTCCTGCGCCCGGCCGCCCCGGTCACCCCAGGGCGCGACCAGCGGTTCTTCGGTGCCGTCGATCCGCTTCACCGTCTCCTCAAGCGCGACCGCGCGCGCAACCGACGCGTTGTGCGGTGCGCGAGCGTCGACAAACTCGGCCAGCGTGGTGACGCCCCCGAGCGGCTCCGCGGCATAGCGCCCGTTCTGGGGCCCGGGCACCGGCACCTCGCCCGCGAGCAGAGCGTCGATGATCTCGCCCAGGCGCTCCGCCGTCAGATCCTCGTAATAATCCTTGCCGATCTGGGCCATCGGCGCGTTGGCGCAGGCGCCCAGACACTCCACCTCTTCCCAGCTCAGCTTGCCGTCGCCGCTCACCGTGTGCGGGCGCTTGGCGATCTTGTCCTTGCAGACCGCGACAAGATCCTCCGCCCCGCAGATCATGCAGGTCGTCGTGCCGCAGATCTGAATGTTGGCGACAGAGCCCACGGGATGGAGCTGGAACATGAAGTAAAACGTCGCCACTTCGAGGGCGCGGATATGGGCAAGCCCGAGCATGTCGGCCACATGCTCGATGGCCGGACGGCTGAGCCAGCCTTCCTGCTCCTGTGCCCGCCACAGAAGCGGGATGATCGCGCTCGCCTCGCGGCCTTCGGGATACTTCGTGATCTGCGCCTCCGCCCAGGCCCGGTTCTCGGGCGTGAAGGCGAAGGTGTCAGGCTGGTCGGGGTGCAAACGGCGGAGCATGTCTCTCCTCAGGAAACGGTGTTGAAGGGGTTCTAGGATGCAGGGCGGCGCTCTCCAGTGCGACGAAGGCCCACAGGCCCGCTCAGTATCCGGCGATCACCGCCGCGCCGGCGAAGCCGATCACCAAAAAGCACAGCCCGCCGGCCACCGCGTGGGGCCACCACGGCTCGCCCTGACTGGCGTAGAGATAGGCGTCGTAGAAGCTGATCGCGGCGAACACGACGAACAGGTACAGGATCACGATCGCGTCGCCATAAAGGGCCGATCCCGCCGCCAACGCGGTGAAGCCGGCATAACGCCCGGTCATGACGGCGGGAAGATCGCGCAGCCGGTGATGCGCCCGCCGCATCGCCCAGTCGGGATCGACCGCGAATGCCAGCGTCATCGCCAAGGTGAAGAGGGCGCCGCCCGCAGCAGCGATCATGGCAAAGGTGAGAAGCATGGCGGTGTCCCGTCGTCTTGCGCGCCGTCGGCCCGGCTGAGCGCCTCCCGCGCAGAGGATTGGGCCCCAAAGAAGACGCCGGGGGCGGCGGGGTCAAGTCCACGCGACGCTAGGGAAGGGCAAAGAGGGCCGCCACGGCCCCGACAGCGGCCACCGCCCCCACCGCGAGATGCAGCCAGAACGGGTGGCCCGCCCGGCGATAGACGAAGGCATCCCCCAGCCCGATCACCGCGAACGCCAACAGCATGGCGAAGAGCAGGCGCGGCGCGTTGAAGAGCGCGGCGACCAGCGCCAGCGCACCGAGCCCGGCATACCGCACGAGCATCGCCTGGGGCAGCATGTCCAGCCGGTGCTGCAGCAGCGTCAGCCCGCGGGATTTGTTGAAGGCCAAAAGGCCGAGCGCCACGGCGAGGAAGGCGACGGTCGCCCAGGTGACGAGGGTCAGAAGGGTCGAGAGCATGGCGGTCTCCGGGTTGGGGTGCCGCCCGACGACGGCGGGTCAGGCGATGCCGTTGCAGATCGCCGGGCGGTTGTTGCTCCACAGCAGGAATATGCCCGTTCCCGGACCGAAGCCCAGGGCGGCGGCCGTCATCAGGCCAAGACGCGGGCGGAGGCGTCCGCCGCGTCGCCACATCGCAGGATCAAGCAGGTGGGAGCGCATGCTGGTTTTGCGACCAGAGCCGCGGCTCGACCTCGCACGCCTCTCCGTCCGGGCACAGGCGGACCGGCGCATTGCATTCGGGCCTGCCCTCGGGCCACAGACGCGGCTCGGAACAGGTGACGGACACTCCGGACGAGGTCGCTCCGTGCCAAACTCCGTGCCAGAAATAGAGGGACGATCCCGCCCCGGTCAGGAGGGCGCCGACAAACCCGGCCGCGACAACGGGGCGCAGACGCGGACTCATCGGTCGACCTCTCCAAAGACGATGTCCATCGTGCCGATGATCGCCGAGACGTCGGCCAGTTGATGCCCTTTGGCGACATGGTCCATTGCTTGCAGGTGCAGGAAGCCCGGGGCGCGGAGTTTGGCGCGGTAAGGGCGGTTGGTGCCGTCGGCGACGAGATAGACGCCGAACTCGCCTTTGGGGGCCTCGACCGCGGCATAGACCTCGCCCGCGGGGACGTGGAAGCCCTCGGTATAGAGCTTGAAGTGATGGATCAGCGCTTCCATCGACGTCTTCATCTCGGAGCGCTTCGGCGGGGTGATCTTGCCCCGGGCCATCACATCGCCCTGCCCCTCCGGCGCGCGCAGCTTGTCGATCGCCTGGCGCATGATCTTCACGCTCTCGCGCATCTCTGCCATGCGGCAGAGGTAGCGATCATAGCAATCGCCGTTCTTGCCAACGGGGATCATGAACTCGAACTCGTCGTAGCATTCGTAGGGCTGCGCGCGGCGCAGATCCCAGGCAAGGCCGGAGCCGCGCACCATCACGCCGGAAAAGCCCCAATCCTGGATCTCCTGCTCGCTCACCACGCCGATATCGGCGTTGCGCTGCTTGAAGATGCGGTTCTCGGTCAGCAACTCGTCGATATCGTCGAGCACCTTCAGGAACGGATCGCACCAGGCCTCGATATCGTCGAGCAGTTCGGGCGGCAGATCCTGATGTATGCCGCCGGGCCGGAAATAGGCCGAGTGGAGGCGCGCGCCGCAGGCCCGCTCGTAGAAGATCATCAGCTTCTCGCGCTCCTCGAAGCCCCAGAGCGGCGGCGTCAGCGCGCCGACATCCATGGCTTGCGTGGTGACGTTCAGCAGATGCGACAGAATCCGCCCGATTTCGGAGTACAGAACCCGGATCAGGGAGGCGCGGCGCGGGATCTCGATCCCGGTCATGCGCTCGATGGCCAGGCACCAGGCGTGCTCCTGGTTCATCGGCGCGACGTAATCCAGCCTATCGAGATAGGGCAGGTTCTGCAGATAGGTGCGGCTCTCCATCAGCTTCTCGGTGCCCCGGTGCAGAAGCCCGATATGCGGGTCGCAGCGTTCCACGATCTCGCCGTCGAGCTCCAGCACAAGGCGGAGAACGCCATGAGCTGCAGGGTGTTGCGGCCCGAAGTTGATGTTGAAGTTGCGAATCTTCTGCTCACCGGTCGTGGCGTCGGTAAAGCCCTTGGATCCGTCCATGTGTTGTTCCTCCTGCCGGGGCGCGCGCGGCCCCGCTACCGATACGCCGTGCGGCGCCAATGGTCGGGCACGCGATCCCCGAACCGGTCGAACGTGAACTGATAGATATCGTCGAGCGCCGTGCGCAGCTTCTCCCACTTCTTGTGGGGAAACGGATAGCTCAGCCCCTCATGGACCCGCCGATCGGGCTGGGCGGTATGCGGGGCGATTTCCAGAAAGCTGCACACCCGATCGAAGACCGATTGCTCGAACATGGTCTCGTAGAATAGAAAAAGCACGTCCTCCGGCGGCACATGCGTCTCGAGTTGGCCGACGGTGTAGCGGTAATCGCAATGATTGCGGCGCGACAGGTCGGTCTGCGTCAGATCGTGATACATCCACTCGCTGAGCTTCTTGTCGGCCCTGTCCTGCGGGATATCGCGATGACGGATCATCATGCGCAGGAACGACCAGTACCGGTCCACCGGATCGCGCAGAATGAAGATGAACTTGGGCCGGCGCCCTTCCGGCGACACGTACTCCGTCATCTCCTTGTACGCGCCCGGCGGGCTGTAAGAGTAATCCGGCGTGAAATCGCACAGATAGCGCGCCTTGCCCGCGTTCCGCGACAGCTCATACATCCACGCGCGCGGGCCAAGATGCCCGGCCCGGTAGATCTTCATCAGGTTCAGCTCGCCCTGGATCCGGCGCACGCGGCGCGCAAACGTCGCGTCATCCTGGGTTTCGATGCTGTGCAGCAGTTTGCGGATCGACTTGGCCTTCCACCCGCGCATCCCGCTGGGTTTGCCGTAGGCCACATCGAAGTAGTGCATCTCCTTGTCGAAGGGGTAGAAATGGCACTCGGGATGCGCGGAAAGGTTCTCGGCCAGCCATGTGGTGCCGGCTTTCTGCGCACCGACGCAGAACAGCATCTGCCGGCCCGTCGGCACCGTCGGGCGCTCGCTTCGGGGCAACAGAGGCGCTTCGGCGCGCTCCCGTTCCATCATCCCTGTCATCTGTGTCATCCCATCGTCGCCTCGGCCCTGCGTCGACTGCGCCCCGCGGGCGAAGCCGAAGATCAGGCCTCTTCCTTCTTTTCGTCGCCGGGAAGGATGTAATCCGCCCCTTCCCAAGGGCTCAGAAAATCAAACTGGCGGTACTCCTGCACCAGTTTCACCGGTTCGTACACCACCCTTTTCTGAACTTCGTCATAGCGCACTTCGGTGTAGCCGGTGGTGGGAAAGTCCTTTCTGAGCGGATGGCCGCGGAACCCGTAATCCGTCAGCAGGCGCCGCAGGTCGGGATGGCCCGAGAACAGGATGCCGAACATGTCGAACACCTCGCGCTCGAACCAGTTGGCGGATGGGAAAATCTCGATGATCGAGGGGACGACGGTTTCTTCGCGAATGGCCGATTTTACACGGATGCGGTGGTTCTGGTACATCGACAGGAAGTGATAGACCATGTCGAAGCGCTTCTCGCGCTCCGGATGGTCGACCGCCGTGATGTCGACCAGGGTCGAGAACCGGCAGCTCGCATCCGCGCGCAGAAACTCGATGAAGCCGGGGATCGAGGGCGGCACCACGTCCACCGTCAGCTCGCCGAAGGCCACGTGCCAGCCCGTGACACAGTCAGGGCGCTTTTCCTCGAGGTATCGCCCGAGCTCGTGGGATGCATCCTGCGTCATGAAACCTCTCCTTAGGCCGCCTGCGAGGCGCGCCACCTGTTGGGCAGCCGCTCGCCATACCGGGCGCTCATGAATTCGTAAACCGGCGCGAGCGCCCGCCGCGCCCGCATGATCTGATCCTCGCGCGGTGTCCAGCCGCGATAGGTGGCCGGATTGCGCACCTCGCCGGGCTGGGCCCACAACGGCGCGGTGAGACCCAACCATCCTTCAAGGGCGCCGAGCCGCTGCGCGGTCACCAGATCCTCGTAGAACGCATAGAGGATATGGTCCGCCGGCACGGCACTCTCCAGGGCCGCGATGGTCTTGTGATACTCGGCCCGGTGTCTCGGGGCCGGATCGCCTTGCGTCTGGCTCCGGGTGAGCACGTCGATCCGCTCTTCAAACCGCCGCGCCAGAGCCGCGTCGCGGGCCGCATCATCCGCCGCGCCCTCGACAGGGCGGCTGCGCGCCTCGGAAATCAGCCGGTCGAGCGGATCGCGCAGAATGTAGAGGAACCGCGTCTGGTCCCCCAGGGCGGCCATCTCGGCGTAGGTCTCGGCCGACAGAAGGGCGTAGAGGGGGGTGATGTCGCAAACCACACGCGTCTCCGGCCGGCGCCGGAGGTGAAGGAACTCAACGTAGGCGCCGTGGTCCTGGCCATCGCCGGTGACGACCTTCAGGTGATGGCGGTGCTTGCGCGAGGCCTCTTTGCCATCCCGAGCGATGCCGTCCTGCAGTCGCGCGACGATGTCGCGTGCATAGGGCGGACGGACGGCGCTCCAGTAATGGATCTCTTTCACGCCGATCGCGATCTCCGGATGGCGCCGGAACTGGGCGCCGAGCCATGTCGTGCCGGACTTCTGCGCGCCGATGACATAGAGGATGATCGGGTCCATGGCTGCGCTCACCCCCTGCGATGCGCGTGCGGCGCCCATGATGCGGCAACTGCCCCCGCCCGCGTCCGGCGCGACAGATCGCGCGGCGCCGTCGCGCCTTGCACCGCGTGGGTATCCGCCCTTGACGCTGCACCCTGCACTGGGGCCGTGTCGGGTGCGGGCGTCCCGAAGAAGAGAGGCGCGGCGGCCTGCCCCGTCTCGATCCCCGTCTCGATCCCCGTCTCGATCCCCGTCCCGGACGCGGTGACGCAGCACATTACCGGACGATGGTGCCGGTCCGGCGGATCTTGCGCTGCAATTGCAGGATTCCGTAGAGCAGCGCCTCCGCCGTCGGCGGGCAGCCGGGCACGTAGACATCGACCGGCACGATCCGATCGCAGCCCCGGACCACCGAGTAGCTGTAATGGTAGTACCCGCCGCCATTGGCGCAGGAGCCCATGGAGATCACGTAGCGCGGCTCGGGCATCTGGTCGTAGACCTTGCGCAAGGCGGGCGCCATCTTGTTGGTCAGCGTGCCCGCGACAATCATCAGATCCGATTGCCGGGGCGAGGCGCGGGGCGCGGTGCCGAACCGCTCCAGATCGTAGCGCGGCATCGACGTCTGCATCATCTCGACCGCGCAGCACGCCAGGCCGAATGTCATCCAGTGGAGCGAACCGGTACGCGCCCAGTTGATGATATCGGCGGTCGATGTAACGAGAAAGCCGCGATCCTCAAGCTCGCGCCCGATCAGCTGGGGCACCTGCTCGCGGTCCGGTCCGGCATCGAATGCGTTGGTCGTCGCGACGCTCATGTCACCTCCGGGGCGTTACGTGGGATCGGCGCAAATGCGCCGGCCTGCTTCCTGTCTGAGGTAGGGGCCAGCATGGCACACTGCAACATAGCGGGGCAACGGCCACCCGCCATGTTGGGCCGGCGCGACACAGGGCCTGTTGACGCAACGACGCGCGGACCGCCGGCTATTCCCACTCCAGCGCGCCTTTCTTCCACTCGTAGGCGAAACCCACGGTGAGAACGGCGAGAAACACCATCATCGACCAGAACGCCGCCATCGAAAGCTCGCCAAAGGCCACCGCCCAGGGAAACAGAAACGCGACTTCGAGATCGAAGATGATGAAGAGGATCGAAACGAGGTAGAAGCGCACATCGAACTTCATGCGCGCATCGTCGAAGGCGTTGAAGCCGCATTCGTAGGCCGACACTTTCTCCGGATCCGGGTTGCGGACAGCCACCACAGCGGCGGCGAGAATGAGGATCAGCCCGAGAGCGATGGCGATCCCGAGGAAGACAAGGATCGGCAGGTATTCACGCAGCAACTCGTCCATAGGTCCCTTCCTTCGCGGCGGCCGTCACGGTGTCGGTTCGTGCCGTGGCTGGCTGCAGTCAATATAGAAGATCCGGACCGGAGCAAGCCCCTCGGCGGGCCGAGATGTCACGCATCTTCGCGACCTTGCGACACGTACTTGTCATCGGGCTCGTCATCGGGAGTGTCAGCGGGCTCGTCATCGGCCGTCTCCTTCGGCACGCTCCGCGCCCCTGCCCCGCCGGACCGTTCCGATCATCCCTCGCGCTCGCTCTCGCGCGCCAGACGCTCGGCCTCGGCCTGCCGCTCGGCCGCGTAGGATCTGAAGCGCAGGCGGTAGATCAGGTTGGGCCGCTCGCCTTCCAACAGGTGAAACGTGACAGCCACGGCGATCACGGCCTGGGCCAGAACGAACAGCTGATCTGCCTGTGCAGCTTGCGACAGGTCTTGCGCCCCGCCGCCCAGCGCCATGACGAACCCTACGACAAACCGCGCCGGCAACAGGACGGCGAGCACGTAGGCCCAGGGCACACGCAGGATCAACCCGACCCCCGCCGCAAGGGACAACATGCCGAGCGCGCCGGACCACCAGGGCGTGCCCGCCGCCAGAACCAGCGCGACCTCCAGCCCGCCGGAGGCGGCAAACCATGCCGCAATGGCCCACAGAACCAGCCCGGGGCGCCCCTTGGGATGGGCATGGGCGGCGTCGCGCGGGACATGCACCCATTGGTAGCCGTTCTTGTCCGGAACGGTGCGGATGAGGTCTCGCTGGTCTGACATCTGCGCTACGTCGGTCTGGGGCGGAGCGGCCGCGCGGGAGGGTCTTCGCGGTTCGCGTCGGTCGCGCGCGTCAGGTATGTCCCGCGCGGACGGGGTCAATGGCCGAGCGGCCGTCTGACTGCCAAGGGCACCTGCGGGCCGCGCGCCCGGTCAGCCCACAGGCCCGGGATCGGCCTGCGCGGGCAGCAGGCGCCGGGACATCAGCCAGCGTTGCCGGTAGCCGTAGCGCGCCGCCCGGGCGACATCCGTTTGAAAGCTGGCATTCACGACCGCTGCAACCGCGCCGCCGACGATGGGCACCACCTGCCCCGCCTTGCGCCCGGCGAGCGACATGCCGAGGTGTCGCGCCACGCGCTCCACCACCTTTTCGGTCACCCACTCGCCGCCCTTGTCCATGATCAGGCGCCCCTGCGGCGTCGTCAGCCACTCCGCCATGCGATTGACGTTCGAAAGCGTCTCGGTGCGCCCCTCCTCCGCCTGCATGGTCGCGATCTCGAGGATCAGCAGGCGAAAGGCGGCTTCGTCCTCAGACGTATCGGTGAAGCCATAGGCGCATCCGGTGGCGCGGACCGTGCGCGCCGACAGCGCGATGGTGGCCGGGATATCGGCCGTCATCCCGGCCGCCCCGAACCAGCCCGCGGCCGCCCCCGTCGCCGCGTTCGAGCCCATGGCCCAGGCCTGAACGGTGATCGCCGCGGCCTCGCACGCTTCCAGATCGTGGGGATCGTGGCTGGTGACGTCCGACAATGTCAGCCCGGCAAGGTTGTCCGCCGCGCGCAGTGCGGCGCGCAGCGCGTCGGGCGGCACGAGACGGGCAAAGGCGCCCCCGATCGGCGATGTGAGCCGCTCGGCCCCGCGTCCGAACCGGGTCGACCTCTGCTCCTCGTAGGCCTTCTGGGCCTTCAGCGCCTCCGCCACCGCGCGGGACGGCGAAGCGCCAAGGGGAGGGCCGGACGAGGACGGATCGGACTGCGGTTGGGCATCGGTCATGGCGGGCGCCTTTCTACAGGGTACGCCCTTCATATAGGAAAGACGCGCGCCGCCTTAAGATCCCGCCTCAAGATCCCGTGCGCGATCTTGTCTGCCCGGGCCGGGCCCGGGGGACCCGCGATGCGCGGCGCCTGACCCATGAAAGACCATTGGAACGGGCGCGGGGAGCCGCCGGGCCACGTCTATTCGGCTGCGATATCCGGCGCCGCCTGCGCGGCCTCCTCGCGGATGATCTCTGCGATCACGTGGCAATCGCCGAGGCTGAAGGTCAGAGGCAGGCGCAGGTCGATCAGGCCGGCCAGAATGGCGTCGGTCTGCGGCAAGGGCTGCGGATCGGCATAGGCCCAATGGGCATAGCGCGACGTGAAGGCGACGGGTTCCGCCGCCCCGAACCACTTCATCTCGACGCCGCGGGCGGCGCAGGATGCCAGAAACCGCTCGATCCGGTCCGCGGCCCAGTCCGGCAAAAGGAACTGAAACGAGGAGCCGACGAACGCCTCCTCCGCCGGGCGCTCGACGATACCGATGCCGGGGGCGCCGCGCAGCCCCTGTTCCAGCACCCGGTAGCGCGCCGTCCAGGCGGCGCAGTTCTCATCGAGCTGGCGCAGTTGCGGGCGCAGAATGGCGGCGCGCAGATTGTCCATCCGGCCCGAATTGTTGGGCATGTCGAGCTTGACCCGCTCGAACGCCTCCGGCGGCGGGGCCGCGCGGTGGCGGGCAAAGAGCATGTAGCTGCCCGAGAGCAGCACCATCTTCGCCGCAAGATCCGCATCGTCGGTGACGATGAAACCGCCTTCGCCAGAGTTCATGTGCTTGTAGGTCTGGGTGGAGTAGCAGCCGATGGTGCCGTGCCGGCCGGAGGCCACGCCCCGTAAGCGCGCGCCCATGGTATGCGCGCAATCCTCCAATACGGTCAGGTCATGCTCGCGCGCTACTGTCATCAGCGCGTCCATGTCGCAGACATGCCCCCGCATGTGCGACAGGAGGAGGACCCGCGCCTCCGGGTGGGCCTTTGCCTGCGCAGCAAGATGAGCGAGGTCGATGGTCAGTTGCTCCGTCACCTCAATGAAGACCGGCCGCGCGCTGACGCTGGCGATGGCCCCGGGCACGGGGGCCAGGGTAAAGGCGTTGGTCAGCACAGGCTCGCCCGGCTGCACGCCGAGCGCCCGGAGCGCGCAGGACATGGCATAGCCGCCCGAGGCGACCGCGAGGCAGTAGCGGGCGCCGGTGTAGGACGCGAACTCCTCTTCGAGAAGCGCGACCTCCCCCGCCTCCCGCTCTGCCAGATTGTACCGGTGCAACCGGCCGTGCTGCAGAACCTCCAACGCGGCCGCAATGCCGGCCTCGGGAATGGGCTCCTGCTGGGTAAAGCTGCCGTCGAACCGTTTCTGCGCCATGGCCATGCCCCCTTTGAGGGAGTTGTGGCCGCTCGTGCCGCGCAGGTCAATCGCGCACGGCGTGTCCGTCAATCGGTGGCCGACCCTTGAGCGGCAGGTCGCTTTGCCCTATTTTCACATGCAGCATAAAGGAGCGCTGTTTCATGTTCGGCATCCCTGGAAAGCAAGCGGTGACGATGACCCCGGCGGCCGCCAAGCAGATCGCCAAGATCATGGCGCGCGATGGCGCCCAAGGTCTGAAGATCGGCGTGAAGAAAGGCGGCTGCGCCGGCATGGAATACACCATGGACTACGCGCAGGAGGTCAGCCCGAACGACGAGATCGTCGAGCAGGACGGCGCGCGCGTGATGATCGCGCCCATGGCACAGATGTTCCTGTTCGGAACCGAGATCGACTACGAGGTGTCGCTCCTCGAAGCGGGGTTCAAGTTCAAGAACCCCAACGTCACCGAAGCCTGCGGGTGCGGCGAATCCATCAAGTTCGACGAGACGCTGACCGCGAAGGGCTGATCCGGAAGGACAGGCCGGCCAGAACGCGCGCGGCCCGCTTTCGCATGAAGGCGGCGATGGCGGCGCGAATGCGGCCGCGGCGGCGCGCCCGGGCGGTCCGGGCAGCGGCGATTTCCATTTCTGCAAACATGGCTCGTTCGCGCCTGTAGGCTGTGTCGGCTTGCTCCGGGATGGACAGGGGGCAAAGGATCGGCATCATTGCAGGGGCTCCCTCGTATCGTCTGGGGTGTCGACGGGATCGACGGAAACAGATTAGGGATGCCACGCCAGCGTGCGGAGCCGCCAAAATTGAAGAGTGGGTTTCAAGAATGAAAGTCGCCGACTGGGAAGACTATGCCTGTTTCACGGAGGTCGCGCGCCACGGGGGGCTGCGCGGCGCGGCGGAGGCGCTGCAGGTGTCCGTCCCGACGGTGAGCCGCCGCATGCGTGCGTTCGAGGCGCGGCTCGGGCGCCGCCTCTTTCTGCACGGCGCGGCGGGCTATACCCTGACAGCAGAGGGCCGTGCGCTCTGGGAGCGCACCCAGCGCATGGAAGCCGCCGCCGCCGAGATCGAGGGGTGGCGGGCCTCGGCCACCGGCCCGGTGCCGGTGCGCATTTCGGCGGGAACCTGGACGGCGCTGCATTTCACCGAGCGGCTGCGCGAGATCTGGAGCCCCGGCGCGATCTGGCTGCCCGAGCTTGTCCATTGCGAGCGTCCGATGGACCTCGCCCGCCGCGAGATCGACATCGGCCTGCGCAATGAACGCCCAGAGCAGCCCTGGCTGGCAGGGCGCCGGGTCGGCACGACCCAGTTCGCCATCTTCGCCGCCGGACCGGAGATCGCCGGTTGGATCGGCCCGTCCGAGGACGCGCCCAAGACGAAATCTGCGCGCTGGCTGGAGGCCGAGCACGGCGCGGAGATCGTGACGCGCGCCAACGCGCCGCTCTTTGCGCTGCAGCTGGCGCGCGCCGGGGTCGGCCGCGTCGTCCTGCCCCTGTCGGTGGGCGACGGGCGCGACGATCTGGTCCGTCTCTCCGATCCGATCGCCGAGCTTGAGAGCGAGCAGTGGCTGGTGCTGCACCAGGACACGCGGCACGACCCGCCGATCCGGGCCGCCGCCGACGCGTTGGCCGCCTTCTTCACCCGTGAGGCGCGGGAGCAGGCCACCCCGATATCCGCCGAACACGCGGATGGGATGTGAGCCATGGCCGTCGCTAAAGCCGACCTCGCCGCCGCGCTCGACCTGTTCGCGGGGCTGGGCGCCGAGATTACGCATCGGGCCATGATGGGGGGCGAGATCCTCTATGCCGATGGGCAGATTTTCGCCGCGATCATGGGCGACGCCGGGGTGCATATCCGCGCCAAGGGCGCGCTGGCCGAGCGTCTGGAGGAAGCCGGTGCCACGCAGTTCATATGGGTGCGCCCCTCGGACGGCCGCGCGATGCCCATGGGCTACTGGTCTCTCCCGGAGGACGCCCTTGACGCGCCGGAGGAGGCTTGCGATTGGGCGAAATCGGCACTTGAGGCGGGGGATTGAGCCATGGCGCGCAAATTGGCGGCGGGAAACTGGAAGATGAACGGAACCGGCGCAGCGCTGGCCGAGGCCAAGGCGCTGGCGGCCGCCCATCCTGCGCCGGGATGCGAGGTGCTGCTCTGCCCGCCGGCGACGCTGGTGCACCGCATGGCCGAGGCGCTGGCGGGCACCAGGATCCTGACCGGCGGGCAGGATTGCCATGCGGGCGCGTCCGGCGCCCATACCGGCGACATCGCGGCGGAAATGCTCGCCGATGCCGGTGCCGGCCATGTGATCCTGGGGCATTCCGAGCGCCGCGCGGACCATGACGAGCAGGACGCTGACGTCGCCGCCAAGGTGGATGCCGCGCGCCGGGCCGGGCTCGTCGCGATCCTCTGCGTCGGCGAGACCGAGGCGCAGCGCGATGCCGGGGACACGCTCGACATCGTCTCCTCGCAACTGTCGGGCAGCCTGCCCGGCGGTATCACGGCCGCGCATCTCGTCGTCGCCTACGAACCTGTCTGGGCCATCGGCACGGGCCGCACGCCGACGCTGTCGGAAATCGCCGAGGTCCACGATCATCTGCGCGATGAACTGGCCACGGCCATCGGATCCGGCGCGCGTGACGTGCCGCTGCTCTATGGCGGCTCGGTGAAGCCGGGCAACGCGGCGGAGATCTTCGCCGTCTCCAACGTCGACGGGGCGCTGGTGGGCGGCGCCTCGCTGAAAGCGGCAGACTTTTCGGCGATCGTCTCCGCGCTGGAGGGTGCGGCATCCTGAGGACGGGGCAAACGCCCTCCTCCGCGGCGGGTTGGCTGCGAGGGCTGGCCCTCGTCGCCGCAGGGATCTGCCTGTTGCCCATGGCCGCGGTCGCCATCGCGGCGATGCTCGGCACGACCGACACGCTCGCGCATCTCGCAGAGACGGTCCTCTGGCGCTACACGTGGACGACGCTCGTCCTGGTGGCGCTGGTGGCGCTGGGAACGGCGGCCATCGGCACCGGCGCGGCCTGGCTTGTGACCATGACGCGGTTCCCCGGCGTGCGGTTCTTCGAGGTCGCCCTCGCGCTGCCGTTCGCCTTTCCCGCCTATGTCCTGGCCTATGCCTATACCGATCTTCTGGATCATCCGGGCGCCGTTCAGAGCACGCTGCGCGCCGTCACCGGATGGGGCCCGCGCGATTACTGGTTTCCCGAAATCCGGTCGGTCGGCGGGGCGGCGCTCATGCTGATCCTCGTGTTGTACCCGTATGTCTACCTGCTCACCCGCGCGGCTTTTCTGCAGCAATCGGCCACGGCCAATCTCGCCGCGCGTGCGCTGGGCGAAAGCACATGGGGCGCGTTCTGGCGGGTGTCGCTGCCGATGGCGCGCCCCGCCATTGCCGGCGGCGTGCTGCTGGCGGTGATGGAGACCATCGCGGATTTCGGCACGGTGTCGTACTTCGCGGTGCAGACCTTCGCGACCGGGATCTACACGTCCTGGTTCGGGATGGCGGATCGCGCCGCGGCGGCGCAACTGGCGCTGTGCCTGCTGGCCTTCGCCCTGTGCCTTGCGATGCTCGAGCGGATCCAGCGCGGCGGTGCCCGTCACCATGGCGCCGGCCGGCGCTTCGAGACGATGCCGCCGACGGACCTGCAGGGCTGGTACAGATGGGGCGCCGTTGGGGTCTGCGCGCTTCCCGTCATCCTGGGCTTCGCGCTGCCCATGGTTCTGCTGATCGAAATGGGGATCGGCTCCGAACAGGATCTGCTGTCGCGCCGCTATCAGCGCTTCATTCAGAACTCGCTTACACTCGCCGGTGTTGCCGCCGTCGTTACCGTCGGCGCGGCGATCTCGATCGCGTTCTTCCAGCGCCTCGTGCCCGGGCGCCTGTCCTCCGCGGCGGGGAACGTGGCCCGCATCGGCTATGCCGTGCCGGGCGGTGTGATCGCCGTGGGGCTTCTGGTGCCCTTCGCGGCGTTCGACAACGCCCTCGACGCCGTGATGGAGGCCTGGTTCGACATCAATACCGGGCTGCTTCTGACAGGGTCGATCTGGCTCCTCGTGGTGGCCTACATGGTGCGGTTCATGGCGGCGGCGCTCAACACCTATGACAGTGGCCTGACGACGATCCATCCGAATGCCGACGCCGTCGCCCGGACGCTCGGCGCCACCCCGTCGGGCATGCTGCGCCGGGTTCACCTGCCGATCCTGCGGCCCACCGTGCTGACCGCGCTGCTGATCGTGTTCGTCGATGTGATGAAGGAGTTGCCGGCGACCCTGATCATGCGGCCGTTCAACTTCGACACGCTCGCGGTGCAGGCCCACCGGCTCGCGGCCGACGAGCGCCTCGCCGGAGCTGCTGTGCCGTCTCTCGTCATCGTGGCCGTCGGCTTGCTGCCGGTGATCCTGGTCTGCCGCGCGCTGGGACGGCGCAAGGATGCCCCGCATCCCGGGGCAGGGGGCCCCGATCCGAAGATCGCCCGGGGCCGGACATGACCGCCCCCGCCGCCCCGCCGCTCACCCTGCCCGATGCCGTCGCCGATCTCGTCCGCGACACCTACGACAGGGCGAGCGCCATCCTGGAATATGGCTCCGGCGGCTCCACCGTGCTGGCCGCCGAACGCGGCAAGCCGTGCCTGACGGTCGAGAATGACAGGGCCTGGGGCAAAGGTGTGGCCGCGTGGCTGGACCATGCCCATCCCGGGCACGGCGTCCGCTTGCACCTCGTCTATATCGGGCCGACCCGGAAATGGGGCCGGCCCTCGAAAACGCAGGCGCCCCTCTGGCGGTGGCGCTACAAGGCGTATCCGACCTCCGTCTGGAACCGGCGGGATCTGACGCCGCCCGATGTGATCCTGATCGACGGGCGGTTCCGCCCCGCCTGCTTTCTGACCTCGCTGCTGCGCCTGGATCGGCCGGCCACGCTCTTATGGGACGATTATGAGGGGCGGCCGGAGTATCGCGTGGTCGAGCGCGTGCTCGCGCCCGCCCGCATGGTGGAACGCATGGCCGTCTTCCGCGCCCAGCCCGGCCTCGTCACGAAGGCTGACCTGTCCGCGTTCAAGTCTTACTTTCACGACCCCGAGTAACAGGCTGCGATCATGCCCGATTTCATCATCCGTCCCCTTGCCGCCCGCGACGAACCGCAATGGCGTGTGCTCTGGACGGCCTATCTGCACTTCTACGAAACCGATGTGGACGACGCAGTGAAGGCGGAGACGTTCCGCCGCAATCTCTCGCCCGACCACCCGGACCAGAACGCGCTCGTAGCCGCCACCGGCGAGACGCTGATCGGGCTGGTTCACTACATCTACCACAGCCACAACTGGCGGCTGGAGCCCGTGTGCTATCTGCAGGATCTCTTCACCGCGGCCGAAGCGCGCGGCCAGGGCGCGGGACGGGCGCTGATCGAGGCCGTCTATGCCGCCGCCGACGCCCATGGGGCGCCCTCGGTCTACTGGCTGACGCAGGACTTCAACGCCCCGGCCCGACACCTCTACGACCGGATCGCGACGCTGACCCCTTTCATCAAGTATCAGCGCTAAGGCCTCACCGCAGATCTCGCCCCAGCCGGCGCCATGATGGGCCGGGCCGCGTCCACCCGGCTCGCGCTAGCAGCCGGGGTCGGCCTCTTGTCGGCGGAGCGGGCATCGATGCGGCCCCCGGGGGCACCAGTTCACCCGCGACACGAAAAAGCCCCGGGCAAGGCGCCCGGGGCTCTCATGGTTCTTCGGCTCAGTGAGGGCGGGATTACTCCCAGCCAGCCTCGTTCAGTACTTCGACCGCCTCGTCGATGTGATCGGCGATAGCGCTGAGATCGACCGTGTCCGGACGGAAGATGCCCAGCGTGGCCACCGACGGGCTCAGCCCGACGCCCGGCACGGCCGGGTACTCGTCGTTACCGGCGGAGAAGTATTCCTGCGCCTGCTCGGAGGCGAGATACTCCAGGAACTTCACCGCGTTCTCGACGTTCGGGGCGTTCGCCGCCACACCGCCGCCGGAGATGTTCATGTGGGCGCCGATATCGTTCTGGTTCGGGAAGACCCAGCCGATGTTCTCGAGCTGCTCGGGCGAGATCTGATCGTCGCCTTTGCGCAGCGCGCGCGCGAAGTAGTAGGTGTTGGACATGGCGATGTCGCACTCGCCCGACGCGATGCCGCGCAGCTGGTCGGTGTCGCCGCCCTGGGGCGCACGCGCGAAGTTCGAGACGACGCCCGCAGCCCAGCCCTTGATCGGCTCAACGCCCAGATGGTCGATCAGCGCTGCCGTGATGTTCTGGGTGTAGACGTTCGAAGACGACCTGATGCAGATTTGGCCGGCATACTTGGGATCGGCCAGATCCTGGTACGTCATCGGCGGCTCGGTCACGTCCGTCTTGTCGTAGAACAGGATGCGCGAGCGCTGCGAGAAGCCGAACCACTGGTTGTCGGCGTCCTGCAGGTAGGCCGGGATGTGCGATTCAAGCACGGCGCTGTCGGTCGACTGCAGCAGGCCAAGGTCCTTGGCGCGCGACAGGCGCACGGTGTCCACCGTCAGGAACACATCGGCCGGGGAGTTCGCACCCTCGGCTTCCATCCGCGCGATCAGTTCGTCGGCATTGCCCTCGATCCGGTTGATCGTGATGCCGGTCATTTCCTCAAAGTCGGAATACAGACGTTCGTCGGTATCGTAGTGGCGCGACGAGTAGAGGTTCAGCTCGCCCTCGGCAAAGGCCGGCGCCGCCGGGATGGCGATGAGGGCCGCAAGGCTTGCAGCGGTGAGTTTCATCGTCGTTTTGGTCATAAGAAGCCCCTGTTGGCTGGATATTTTGACGCACGCAGTCACCTACCTGAGCGGCGACCGACGTCAAGCACTTTCCGACAGAATCACTCGGGTTTATCGCTACCAAGAAATGCTGCCTGCAGGCCGCCGCGGCGGAGCGCGCCGGACGTTGCACCCCCCTTGTCAACCGGTCGGACGGCAGGCAGGGACGGCCCATGCAACGCGTCTCTCAATCGCCCACCGATCTCGAATTCGTCCAGGATCCCTACCCGTTCTACGCCCGTCTCCGGGCGGCCGGCGATCTGGTCTGGTGGGAGGAATACGGCATGCACGCGGCCACGACGCACCGCGCCGTCAACGCGCTGCTGCGCGACCGGCGCTTTGGCCGGGAGCCGCCGGACACTGTGCCGAAGCCCGAAATCCCGGCGCACCTCGCCCCGTTCTACGCCGTCGAGGCCCATTCGATGCTGGAGGCGGAGCCGCCTCGCCACACGCGCCTGCGCGGCCTCGTACTGCGCGCCTTCACGACGGGCCGCGTCTCTGCGCTGACCCCGGCCATCGACGGGCTCATCGCGGAGCTGATCGCCAGCTTCCCGGCCGGCCCTTTCGATCTGCTCGACGCCTTCGCGCGCCCGCTTCCTGTGACGGTCATCGCCCGGCTGATCGGCGTGCCCGACGACCGCGCGACCGATCTCTTGGAGTGGTCGAACGCCATGGTGAAGATGTACCAGCCGGGCCGCACGAGGCAGGACGAGGCCGATGCGGTCGCCGCCACGCAGAGCTTCACCGCCTACCTGCACTCGGTCGTCGCCAAGCGCCGCGCTGCCCCCGGGGGCGATCTCCTCTCCCATCTCATCGCCGTAGAAGAGGATGCCGACGACCGGCTGAGCGTCGACGAGCTGATTTCCACGGTGATCCTTCTGTTGAACGCCGGGCACGAAGCCACCGTCCACACCCTCGGCAATGCCGTGAAGGCCCTACTGGAGACCGGAACGGAACACGTCCTGCGGGACCCCGCCCAGATCGATACCGCCGTCGAAGAGGTCTTGCGCTACGATCCGCCGCTGCACGTGTTCACGCGGATCGCCCGGCAGGAGGTCGAGCTGTTCGGCCATCGGTTTGTCCCGGGGGAGGAGGTCGCCTGCCTGCTGGCCTCCGCCAACCGCGACCCCGAGGCGATCCCCGATCCGGACAGGTTCGATCCGACGCGCGCCGCCAAACCGCATACGAGCTTCGGCGCCGGGATTCACTTCTGCCTCGGCGCGCCCTTGGCGCGGCTCGAAATCGCGCGCGCCCTGCCCGCTCTGTTCGCGGCCCGGCCCGCGCTGCGCCTCGACGCGCCACCCCGCTACGCCGATATCTACCACTTCCACGGGCTCGAGCGTCTGATGGTCACCGGCTAGGCCCGGACAGCCGCCGGATCGGACTTGCGCGACTCTCAATCGGCAAGATCCGGGAGCGGGGCGGACAGCAGGAACCTGGGTTTGGTCCGGCCCCTAGGTGCGGATCGGCCTGCCCACAGGCCTCACCGGATCGGTTTCACAGTGGAAGGAGGGCCGCAGCCCCGCCGCTCCCTGCGCCCGGGCGGGCCCAATGGCCGTAGGCCGTGATCTCTGCCAACCAAGCCTGCTGGGTCTGTCCCGCGCGCAAATGTCAACCGTCCAGAACCGGCAGATTGGGCGTCGCCTTGATCTCTTCCATCGACAAGAGCGCGGTGACGTTGTGGATCTTCACCTCGCCGATCAGCGCCTGATAGAAGCGGTCGTAGGCGCGGGCGTTGGGGACGCGCACCTTCAGAATATAGTCGATATCCCCGGCCAACCGGTGGGCTTCCAGAACCTCTGGCCGGGCCCTCAGCGCCTCCAGAAACCGCGTCTGCCATTCTGCCTCGTGCTCGGAGGTGCGGATCAGCACGAAGAAGCACGCCTCCAGCCCGAGCGCATCGGCATCCAGCAAAACCGTGTTCTGCAGAATGACCCCGGCTTCGCGCAATTTGCGCACCCGGTTCCACACCGGCGTCTTCGAAGAACCTACCGCCTTGGCGATCTCATCAAGGGATTGCGCCGAATCGCGCTGCAACTCGGCAAGGATCTTCCGATCGAGCGTGTCGAGCCTGATCCGCATTCCCGCCGCCTCCGCGTAACGCACCACAAATTCATGTCTTTCTGCGCTCAGAAGAACATACGTTTCTATTTCTCCATAAGCCTAGCGAGGTGCAAGACATTTGTTCTACGATGTGGGGGCGAGAGAATCGTCGGGGGAACGACCAGGGAGGGTCACCCACATGCCATATACCTTTCAGCCAAGCGTCATCATGGCCCGTCGCCACCGCACACAGACTGTATTTCTTACCGAAGCCGATTGTTGGACCCAGGTGATCTCCGAGGCCGAGTTGATCGATGACGAAGCACACGGGGACATCCGCCTTTTGGATGCCGAGATCAGCGGAACGGACCTGTCCGATATCCGCCTCGCGCCCGTTGTCGAGGGGGCCGGCACGCCGGTCAAACTCGCCGACAGCGCCCTGTCTTTGGCCTGACGCACGCCACCCTACCATCGGTTCAAGCGCCGCGCGGCGATGCGGCGCTTGACCTTTCCCATCCGCATCAGCATCTCATTGTGTCAACCGACCGTGTCAATCTGTGCTGACACAGATCAAGGCCCTGCAGCGACGCGCGCGCTAGCCAGTCGGGCGGGCAAAGGGCCCCGGGCGGAGGGAGACGAGAGACGAGATGCCAGAAGACCATACCTCAGCGGCCGTCGCGCCTGCGCGCCACGGTCTCCCCGAAGAAACCGTCACCCATGTCCAGCACTGGACGGACAGGTTGTTCTCCTTCCGGACGACGCGCCCGCGGTCGCTGCGGTTCCGCTCCGGCGAGTTCGTGATGATCGGCCTCGTCGGCGATCCCGATCCGAAGACGGGCAAGGCCCGCCCGATCCTGCGCGCCTATTCCATCGCCAGCCCGGCCTGGGATGAAGAGCTGGAGTTCTACTCGATCAAGGTGCAGGACGGCCCGCTGACCTCGCGCCTGCAGCACATCCAGCCGGGCGACCGGATCATCCTGAAACCGAAGCCCGTGGGCACGTTGGTCCACGATGCGCTGCTGCCCGGCAAACGGCTGTGGTTCTTCGCCACCGGCACCGGCATCGCGCCCTTCGCCAGCCTCGTGCGCGAGCCGCAAACCTACGAGGATTACGAGCGGATCATCCTCACCCATACCTGCCGCGACGTGGCGGAGCTGGAGTACGGCCGGCGGCTGATCGACAGCCTCAAGGACGACCCGCTGATCGGCGAGCTGGTGGGCGACAAGCTCGTCTACTACCCGACCACGACGCGGGAAGAGAGCCCGCGCATGGGCCGTATCACCACGCTGCTCGAAGACGGCACCGTCTTTGCCGATCTCGGCATCGAAGGCGGGCTATCGCCCGACACCGATCGCGCCATGGTCTGCGGCTCGCTGCCCTTCAATCTCGATATGAAGGAGATTCTGGAGCGGCACGGCCTGCGGGAAGGCGCAAACTCCGACCCCGCCGAATACGTCGTGGAAAAGGCCTTCGTCGGCTGACGCGCGGCGGGTGTCCGCGGCGTCCGTTGCAAAGCGTGCAAGTGAACTCGCGCCGCCAGGCGCCGCTGAGGGATGCCGGGGTGGGCGGGCCGCAGTGGGCCATCCGGTCCACGAGGTCCGACCCGGCCCGCTCCGACCCCGGCCGGCCTCGCGCGGCCCAGCCCGGTCTTAATCCGTCGGTGTGATCGCGGGCGCGTCCTGCGGGGCGGCCGCCTCGGGCGGCGGGTCTTCGGCACCCGGCGTTCCAAGGAAAAGATACGCACCGACCGCAACGGCGATAACGGCGATACTCAAGGCTGTAATCCAGTTCATGGGCTGTCCTCCTGATTGCGCCACCCCTTACCTGCCAAACTCATACGGGCCGCGAAACGGCTAATGCCGCCGGGCGCATGGCATACGCCAAAGACCGCGCGAACCCGCCCATCCCGCCTTGAAGCGTCGGCGGAAAATCGTTAGTTTGGACGCCTCATTCCGATAACGATCGAAGGAATACAGACATAGCCCGCAGACCACACAACGCGCCGCCCCAGCGCGATACCGGCCCCCGCGTGAACGGACGCATCCGGGCCAACGAGATCCGCCTGATCGGCCCGGAAGGCCAGAACGTTGGGGTCGTGAAGCCCGAGCGCGCGCTCGAGCTTGCAGAACAGGTGGGGCTCGACCTGGTCGAAATCTCTCCCAATGCCGATCCCCCGGTCTGCAAGATCATGGATTTCGGCAAGTACAAGTACGAGACGCAGAAGCGCGAGGCGGAGGCCAAGAAAAAGCAGAAGACGATCGAGGTGAAGGAGGTGAAGTTCCGCCCCAACACCGACACCCACGACTACGACGTCAAAATGCGCAACGTGACCCGGTTCCTCGAAAACGGGGACAAGGTGAAGGTGACGCTCCGCTTTCGCGGCCGCGAAATGGCGCACCAGAATCTTGGCCGCGAGCTCCTGGAACGCGTGGCGGACGACATCAAGGAGCTCGGCAAGGTCGAGAACATGCCCAAGATGGAAGGCCGTCAGATGGTCATGATGATCGGCCCCGTCAAATAACCCCAGCCCGCCGCCAGGGCCAGTCTTCAGCGCACCTCTCGGCGATCGCCACCCGCGATCGCCTACCCCTCAAGGCGTTTCACGCAACGCAGCGGAAGGTCGTCGGAGGGTCGTGACGGGCGGCCCCGCCAAATAACCCAGCCCGCCGCCAGGACCAATCTTCAGCGCACCTCTCGGCGATCGCCACCCGCGCTCACCTGCGGTCAAGGCGTTCCAAGCATCGCCTGGAAAGGCCGTCAGAGGGTCATGCGGGGCGTCCCGGGCAAGTCACCAAAGCTCACCGCCACGACTATTCTTCAACGAGCCTCTCCGCAACGAAAGTCGAGGCCCGCCCCCGACGAGGTACGCCTGCGACGCCGCAGGCACCCCGACCGGCGCGCACGTGAAACGGTCGGGACGCAACCCAATCGAAGGGTCGTGACATCCGCCGCCTTGGAATGACTTGTGTCGCAACACCTCTGAAGCCCTTCCAGTCAACGGCGCACGGGCGGTCCCGGTCCGGACGGGCTCGCGCGAGCCCTCAGGATCACATCCGCCGGGCCCGGGCCAGCCAGCAATTGTTGCGCGCCGAGCGGATGTCGACATAGGCGATTTCGGAATCGTCGAGCACCGCACCGGCATAGTCGACAATCTCGTCGGCGGGAACGATCCGGCCCGTCCCGGGTACGATCCGGTCCGCGCCCGAGTAGCCCTTGATCAGGTATTCCGGCGAGGCGGTGAGTACGGGCGGGACGCTACTCCCGGCCCAAGCCTCGCAGTCCTCC
>JBCDGG010000058.1:0-28778 GCA_038757905.1 Pseudomonadota bacterium
CCCGCTGGCCCCGCATCTTACGCAGATCGCGGAGGTGGTGCGCGGGTCCGGCCGGACGCTGCGGGGCGAGGCGTAGCGGCGCCCGGGCCTCCGCCGCGCAAGAGATCCCGCGCCGCTCGATCCGGGCCTGTATCGAGGGCCCTCATCTGGCACGCGCTACAGTCCAACCGTCCCGACGCAGGCCCCGGGCCGCTGACGGAAGGCCGATCCGGCTACCCGCCCGCCTCCGCCGCGTATCCCTGAATGTGCTCCCGGGCGGAGGTGAAGGCCGAAACCCAGGCGTCGGGCTGGGGCCGCGGTGCGATGATCCTGGCCTCCCGAACCGGCGCGAAGGGCAGCCCGGCGCCTTCGGCCGCCAGGGCCGCGGTGCCCATGACCGTCAGTTCCGGATCCACCGAAACGGCCACGTCGCGGCCAATGCAATCGGCGAGAAACTGGCAAAACCAGGGATTGGCGGTCATTCCGCCGTCGATCGACACGGGTGCGCGGATCTCGCACACCGATTCCATCGCGCGCAGAACCTCGGCGGTGCGAAAGGCGACCCCTTCCAACACTGCCTGCACAAGATCACGGCGGTCGGTGTCCAGCCCCATCCCCAGCCATGCTCCCTTGGCGCCGCGATCCCAATGCGGGCAGGCCAGGCCGGCGAGGGCGGGCACGAAGACAACGCCGCGCGATATTGCGGGCGGGCGGTCGAAGGCGTTTATCTCGCCGAACTCGGAGAAAAGACCAAGCCCGCGCGCCCAATTGAGCGCCGCCGCGGCCGCATGGAGCCCGCCGTCGAGCGCGTAGGTCGGGCGGTCGCCCGCACGCTGCCACGCGATGGTCGGCAAGGCGCCGCACCCGGCAGGCGGCGTCTCCGGCCCGGCGACGGCGAGCACGAACGCGCCGGTGCCAAAGGTGATCTTGGCCTCCCCCGGTGCGGCGCAGCCATGGCCCCGCAGGGCGGCCTGCTGATCCACGATGCTGGCGGTGAGCGGCAGCCCCGAGACCTCGCCCAGCGCGCCGGCGGTGGGCGTCAGCACCGGCAGACACTCCAACGGTACGCCGAAGAGCGCGCAGAGATCCTGATCCCAAGCGCAGGTCTCCAGGTTCATCAGCGAGGTGCGGGACGCGGTCGCGACGTCGGTCTCGAACCGCCCCGTGAAGCGGTGCCGGAAGAACGCGTCCGTCGTCCCGAGGCACAGGTTACCCGCAGCGGCCAGGCGGCGCGCCCCGTCCAAATAGTCCAGCAGCCAGGCCAGCTTGGACGCGGAAAAATAGGGGTCGAGCGGCAGACCCGCGCGTTCGAAGGTCAACGCCTCGCCACCTTCGGCGCGCAAGCGATCTGTCACATGGGCGGTCCGCTCGTCCTGCCAGACGATAACGGGCCCGAGCGCTTCGCCCGTCTCGCGGTGCCAGGCGAGGCAGCTTTCCCCCTGATTGGCCAAGCCGACGGCTGCGATCTCCGCACCGGCCGCGGCGATGCAGGCGCGAATGTTGGCGATCAGCTCCTCGGCGTCGTGCTCCACCCAGCCGGGACGCGGATAGATCTGGCGGTGCTGGATCGCGGCGGCCAGATGGCGCGCCCCGTCCTCCTCCACGACCACGGCGCGCGTGCTCGTTGTCCCCTGATCTATGGCGAGAATGCGCATCGCATCCCTCCCCGTCCCTAGTGTTCGTCGAGCGCGACCTCTAACCGGCCCTGCGGCGCGGGCAAGGGCAACAGCAAGCGCCGCTCCGGCAGGGCGCTGAGCGGCCGTCCGGCGATCTCATGCCCGTCGACCCGCAGGGACAGGCGGCCCGACACGGCGTGGGGCACGCGCAACTGGATCTGGCCGAACCCGCGCCCGGACGCGTCCGAGATCCGTTGCGGCACGGCGTATTTCAGGGCACCGGACACCGCGATCGGCACGCTATCCAGGGGCGCCAGCCCTTGCAGATCCTGCGCAATGCACAAGGCGACGCTGCGCCCCTCCTGCCAGCACCATCCCGCCGTCTCCACGGGACGCAGCACGTTCCCCGCCGCGTAGACACCCGTTTGGGAGCAACGCCCGCCCTCGTCGACCTCCGGCCCGCCCGTGCGCGGATCGAGCGCAAGCTCGGACGCCCGCACCAGTGTGGCCTCCGGCCGGAACTGCCCGGTGACGATCACACCGTCGGCGGCGATCCGGGTCATGCCGGATGGCCCGGAGATCTCCACGGCCTCGACCCGGTCGCGGCCCGCGATCTCTGCGATCTCGGCGTTCAGATGCAACGGAATCCCCAGAATGCGCGGCAGAAGCTGCGCAGGATGGCGGGCCGTGATGCGCTGGCCGGGCTCCACCATCGCGACGGGCCGGATCCCGGCATGGCGACAGGTGAGAATGGCGGAGAACGAGACAAGCTCGGAGCCGAGGATCACCGGCCGCCGGAACGGGCGCTTGCCCGGACCATAGACCATGGATTGCAGCGCCCCGGTGACCATCACGCCGCCGGGTTTCTGGCCGCCGATGAGCCGCGCGGTGCGAGGTGTTTCGCGCGTCCCGGTTGCGAGCAGGACAGCCCGGGCGGACAGGGTGGCGATCCCAGCGTCGGAGGACACGCTGAGCGTCGGACCGGGGCCAAGCGCGGTGACGGTGACGCCGGTATGGAGCACCGCACCGGCCCGGCGCGCCTTGGCCACCAATGCGCGCGCATAGGCCGGGCCGAACATGGGGCGGCCGAACTCGCGCAACCCATAGGGCGAATGCCCGCAATGGCGTGGCACCCCGCCCAACGCGTCGGCGCGTTCGAGAACATGCACAGTGCGCAGGCCGAGCCGGCAGAGCTCGGCCGCCGCAGCCAGGCCGGCGGGCCCGCTCCCGACGATCACGACATCGGCGTCGGCAGGCAGGTCAGCCACGCGCCACGTCTTCTGCCATGGGCACGGGAAACCGGCCCTCCGTCAGTTCCGACAGCCGGGCCGAGCAGTGAAACCCCTGGCACCGCCCCATTGTGACTCGCGTGCGGCGCTTCAGGCCCGCAAGGCTGGTGGCGCCGAGCGGCCCATCGAGCGCTGCCTGCACCTCGCGCTCCGTCACCAGCTCGCAATGGCAGACGATCCCGCCGTTGCCCGGGCACTGCCAATCGCGGCGCGCAGCCTCGGAGATATTGGGCGCCTGTGGCCAGACGACGTCATTCGGGGTCTGATAGGTGGTGCCGGCCTCCTGCGTCATCCGCACGACATGGGAGGCGATGCCCAGCGCGGCGCTGAGCCCGGTGGAGCGGATACCCCCGACCGTAACGTAGGCTTGCGCCGCGTGATGACGTATCTGGTAGTCCTTGTGCTCGGTCGCCGGACGCAGCCCGGCATAGATCGCGGTGATGTCGTGGTGGGCGAGACCCGGCAGGATCTCCTCACCGCGTTGCCGCAGCGCATCGAGCGTCTTTGGCACCAGGGTCGCGCGATCCTTTTCGTCCTGATCCTCGGCGGTGGGGCCGACGAGCAGGTTGCCATAGGCCGTCGGGCAGACGACGACGCCCTTGGTGATCTCCGTCGGTACGGGCAACAGGATATGGCCCACGAGGGAGAACGCCGATTTGTCGTAGACGACGAACTGACCCTTGCGCGGACGCACCGTGAAGTCGCGCACCCCGAGCAGCATCTCGTCGACCGTGTCGCCGTAGAGCCCGGCCGCATTGATCACCAGACGGGCGCGAAGCCGGCCCCGCGGCGTCTCGAGCGCCCAGACCTCGCCATCGTAGGTGCCGGCGGAAACCGGGCAATTCCGCCGCAGCTCGGCCCCATGCGCCATGGCCTGGGCCAGATAGGCCAGCGGCGCGGACCATGCATCGATCACGACCTCGCGCGGCACCCGAAAACTGGCGCACACGCCCGGCCCCAACCCCGGTTCGAGCGCGCGCGTCTCTGCGGCGTCGAGCGCTTCGACATCGCCGACACCGTTCGCCTGCGCCTGGGCGATCAGCGCTGGAAGCCGCTCTGCTTGGGCCTCCGTCCACGCCACGACCAGCGCGCCTGTCCGCAGAACCGGAAGGTTCAACCGGTCGCGGATCTCCATGTATTCATCGTAGCCTTCGGCGATGCAGGCCTGGTCGAGCGACCCGGGCGGCGCATCGAATCCGGTATGCAGGATCGCGCTGTTGCCTTTGGATGCACCGTCGAGGATGTCGGCCGCCTTTTCCAGAACCACCACGCGCGCGCCCGATAGGGCGTAGCGGCGGGCCAACGCACAGCCGACCACCCCTGCGCCGATGACGGCCACGTCGTATGTGTCTGCGTTGGCATGCGGCTGCGGCATCGGCTCCCTCGTTTGCTCGCCTCGTTCGTCTTCAGCCCAACATATGGCCACGGCGCGGGGGATTGTATCGGGAATATGCCTCGGCCAACGACGCGTGCGATGGGCATGGTTGACAGGCCACGCGATGCAGACGTCTACTGCGCGGGGTCGACGGGGGCCGGGCGCAGGGGGCCAAGCTTGAGCCGCCGACGACGCGGCAGGCAGAAAAACCAATAGCCGGACGATCATGCGGTGACACGCACCGTCGCGGGTGCAGTGCGGGGACGACAGGGTGAGGCGAGGATGAGGCGGGGCGACGGACGGGCGGGGGCCGAATGCACCCTGCGGTAAAGACCTATGTGCGCATCGTCGATCGTTTTTCCGACTATGTCGGCCTGATCGCCATGTACCTGATCTTCCTGATGATCGCGGTTCTGCTCAGCGACGCGGTGTCCGACAACGTCTTCGGCTTTCCGATCCATTGGGGGGTGGAACTGACGCAGTTCACGCTGGCCGCCTATTACTTCATGGGCGGGGCGGTGACTTTGAAGAACGGCAACCACGTGCGGATGGATCTGTTCTACGACAACCTGTCGGATGTCGGCAAAGCGCGTCTCGATGCCATCACCATCGCCTGCCTGCTGTTCTATCTCGTCGTGCTCTTCATAGGATCGGTATCGTCGCTCGAATACGCCATCGAAACCAACGAGCGGCGGTTCTCGATGTGGAACCCGTCGATGATCCCGATCAAGCTGCTGATGGCGGCCTGTCTGTTTCTGATGATCCTCCAGTCGATCTCCGAGCTGATCAAGCACGTCGCGACCCTGCGTGGCGAGGCGCTTGCGTGAGCGGCGCGTGGCGCGCGCCCCCGCGCGGACAGGACGGGCCCGGCAGGTGTGAGCGCAGCGGCTTTGGGCAAACGGCAAGGGCGCTGCGGGCCCATGGGGGCCAATGATGGAAGAAAGCATCGCCCTTCTGATGTTCGCCTCGATGATGGTGCTGCTGCTCACCGGGCAGCGGGTGTTTGCCGCCATCGGCTTTGTCGCCTCGGCCATGGTGCTAATGCTCTACGGCACAGGGGGCATCGAGATCCCGTTCAGCCAGGCGTTCAAGCTGTTCAACTGGTTCCCGATGCTGACGCTGCCCCTGTTCATCTACATGGGCTACATCCTGTCCGAGAGCGGCATCGCCGAAGACCTCTACCGGATGCTGCATGTCTGGTTCGGCCGGGTGCGCGGCGGGCTGGCGATCGGCACGATCTTTCTGATGGTCATCATCTCGGCGATGAACGGGCTCTCCGTCGCCGGCATGGCCATCGGCGCCACCATCGCCCTGCCCGAGATGCTGCGCCGGGGCTACGACAAGATCCTGATCACGGGTGTGGTGCAGGGCGGCTCGTCGCTCGGCATCCTAGTGCCCCCGTCGGTGGTACTGGTGCTCTATGGCATGATCGCGCGCGAGCCCGTCAGCCAGCTTTGGCTCGCGGGCGTGTTTCCGGGCCTGCTGATGGCGGCGATGTTCACCGTCTATATCTGGGTGCGGTGCAAGGCGCAGCCGTCGCTGGCGCCCGTCGTCGACGATGCCGATCTCAACATGCCGCTCCGCGAAAAGCTGGCGCTGTTGCGCGCCGGCATCCTGCCGTTCGCGATCTTCTTTTTCATGACCGGGCTCTTCGTCATGGGGGTGACCTCGCTCGTGGAAAGCGCGGCCGTCGGAGCGACCGCGGCCACTCTGGCGGCCTTCGTCAAACGTCGGCTGACCTTCGCCGTGCTGCACGAGACCGCGCGCAAGACGCTGGGCATTTCGTGCATGTTCCTGTGGCTGATCCTGGCCGCGCTGGCGTTCGGCGCGGTCTTCGACGGCCTCGGCGCGGTGCGCGCCATCGAAAATCTGTTTCTCACCCAATGGGAGCTGACGCCCTGGCAAGTGATTATCATGATGCAGCTGAGCTTCATCCTGATGGGGATGTTCCTGGACGATACCGCGATGCTTGTGATTGTGGCGCCGCTCTATGTCCCTTTGGTCAAGCTCCTGGATCTCGGCTTCGAGGACCAGTTGATCTGGTTCGGCATCCTCTACACGATGACGTGCCAGATCGCCTACATCACACCGCCTTTCGGCTATAACCTCTTCCTGATGCGCTCCCTCGCGCCGCCCGAGATCCGGCTGATCGATATCTACCGCTCGATCTGGCCCTTCGTGATCATGATGGCCGCCACGATCGCCCTGGTGATGACCTTCCCGCAGATTGCCTTGTGGCTGCCGGAAACGCTGAATGTAAGGTGATCGTCGAGCACAAAGGCCCGTCAGAGGCCAGCAACACTCAACAGAGGAGACGTCCATGTCTGACCCCAAGAAACCCCTTTCCCCGTCGGAGAAGATCCTCGCCTCGCGGCGCGACTTTCTGCGCAAGGCCGGCGTCGGCACCGCCGCTGCGGCCACCGGAGCACTGGCCGCTCCCGCCGTGATCGCACAGACCGCGCCGATCAAGTGGCGCCTGCAGACCTATTCCGGCGCGCCGCTCGGAGCGCATGTGATCAAGCCGCAGGTCGATCAGTTCAACGCTGCGGCGAACGGCGAGATGGAGATCGAACTATACTATGCCGACCAGCTCGTGCCTACGGGCGAACTGTTCCGCGCCATGCAGAACGGCACGCTCGACGCGGTGCAATCCGACGAGGCGACGATGGCCTCGCCCGTCGATATCTCCGTCTTCGGCGGGTATTTCCCGTTCGCCACGCGCTACTCGCTCGATGTGGCCTCGATGTTCACCTATTGGGGCCTCGGCGACATCTGGAACGAGGCGTATTCCGAGGTCGAGAACGTCACGTGGCTGTCGTCCGGCGCGTGGGATCCGCTCCATGTCTTCACGGTCGACAAGCCGATTCGCAGCCTCGCGGACATGCGGGGGCTGCGTGTCTTCGGGGTGCCGACGGCGGGGCGCTTCCTGTCCCGCTACGGCCTGATCCCGGTGACGGTGCCGTGGGATGACGTCGAAGTGGCCATGCGCACCGGCGAGCTCGACGGCGTGGCCTGGTGCGGCTTCACCGAAGCCTACGAGGTCGGCTGGGCCGATGTCTGCAATTACGCGCTGACCAACTCGGTCACCGGCGCCTGGTTCGGCTCCTACTTCGCCAATACCGAAAGCTGGAACAAGGTCCCGCCGCATCTTCAGCAGCTCTACCGGTCGACCATCGACCAGTCGCACTACTATCGCGCGGTCTGGTACTGGGGCGGCGAGGCGCTGCTGCGCACCACCGGTGAGAAGATGGAGCTGACGAGTATCCCGGCGGAGGAATGGGCCACCGTGGTGTCCGACGCCTCCGAGTTCTGGGACGAGATCGCGGCCTCCTCCGATCGCGCGGGCCGGGTCGTGGATATCTTCAAGCAATACGCCGCGGCGCAGGAGGCAGCGGGCTACCCCTACCGCTGAGCGCCAGACAGATCGCGTGGGGTGCCGCACGATGCGGCGCCCCTCCTTTGGATTCGCTGACGCGGAAACGTCAGCGAAGTGGCCCGCGCCACGGGACGGTCTCGCTGGGGCGCGTCTCGGACGCTATAGGCATCGGATGGCACCCCGTACGCTCCCGCTGGTTCAGCCCTCCGACACCGCACCGGACGCATCGATGCTGTTCATTGCCGGCCTTCACCGCAGCGGGACCACCCTGATCGAACACTGGCTGACGGCCCGGTACGACGTAACCTATCTCCGGGCACCCGTGCCCGAGAATGAAGGCCAGCATCTGCAGGACGTCTACCCCACCGCCCGTATGCATGGCGGCCCCGGGCGCTTCGCCTTCGCCCCCGAAATGGCCCCTCCGCCCCCGCCAAAGGCCGAGGCCGCCGCGATGCGGGAGCGACTGCTCCGCTGCTGGGCGACGTGGCGCACCGGAGGGAAGGCACGGACGCTGGTCGAGAAGAGCCCGCCGAACCTGACCAAGATCGCCTGGCTGCGGCGGGTGTTTCCGGGGGCCCGGTTCCTGATCGTGACGCGCGATCCCCGCGCCGTCAGCCTGGCGACCGTCAAGATGTCGGATCTGCCGCTGCCCGATCTGTTGGAGCACTATCATCGCGCCCACGCGCTGGCCTTGCGCGATCTGCGCCCGAGCGACTGCCACTACCTGTCCTATGAGGCGTTCACCCGCGACCCGGAGGGCGCGGCCGCCCGCGCCGCCGACGCACTCGGGCTTCGGCCACGCCCGGCCCCGCCGAACCCGCCCCTCGGTTCCAGACCATAAAGGACCACAACCCCGCCTATCTGGCGGAGTTTCCCCAGGGCCTCGAAAGATCTGGAAGCTGGGAGAAATTCGGGTATGCGATAGGGGCCTGACCTGCGGATCCGGACGGATCGGGGCGGGCGAGACGACCGGAACAGAGACGAGCGCACCATGCCAGCCAACCTGACCTTCGAGACCTTGAAAGACGCCGTGGCCAGTGGCGAGATCGATACGGTTCTCACCTGTATCGTCGACATGCAGGGCCGCCTGATGGGCAAGCGCTTCCACGCGGCCCACTTTCTCGACGGCGGCTACGAGGAGACCCATGGCTGCGATTATCTGCTCGCCACAGATATCGAGATGTACACGGTTCCGGGCTTCAAAGCCTCGTCGTGGGAGGCGGGCTACGGCGACTATACCCACAAACCGGATCTTTCGACGCTGCGACGTGTGCCCTGGATACCCGGCACGGCGATGGTGATGTGCGATGTCATCGACCACCACACCCATGCCGAAGTGCCCCATGCGCCGCGCTCCGTGCTCAAGGCGCAGATCGCGCGGGCGCGCGCCCTGGGGTTCGAGCCGATGATGGCAACGGAGCTGGAGTTCTTCCTGTTCGACAAACCCTACGATCAGCTCTGGGACGAGGGGTACCGCGATCTCCAAACCCTTGGCCGCTACAACCTTGACTACGCCATCATGGGCACCTCCAAGGAGGAGGAGGTGATGCGCGCGATCCGCAACGGCCTCTACGGCGCCGGGATCCCGGTTGAGAACTCGAAGGGCGAGGCCGAGGCCGGGCAGGAAGAGATCAACGTCAAGTACTCCGATGCGCTCGACACGGCCGACATGCACGCAATCGTCAAGAACGGATGCAAGGAGATCGCCCATCGCCACGGTCGCGGGCTGACCTTCATGGCGAAATACGCAACGGACAGGGCGGGCTCGTCCTCCCATGTGCACCAGTCGCTCTGGACGGAAGGGGCGCCGGCCTTCTTCGACGCGGCGGCCACTCACGGCATGTCCCAGACGATGCGGCATTACCTGGCCGGTCTGCTCACGCACGCCTCCGAAGTGACGTATTTCCTGGCGCCCTACGTCAACTCCTACAAACGGTTTTGCGTCGGGATGTTCGCGCCCACCAAGGCCGTCTGGTCGACCGACAACCGCACGGCGGGCTACCGGATCTGCGGCCCCGGCACTAAGGCCGTGCGCGTCGAATGCCGCGTCGGCGGCGCCGATCTCAACCCGCATCTGGCCCTGGCCGCACAGCTCGCGGCCGGGCTCGACGGGATCGAGCGCAAGCTGGCGCTGGAACCGGAGATGACTGGCGACATGTACGGGGCCGAAGCGCGCGAGATCCCGAAGACGCTGCGCGAGGCCGCGACGGCAATGCACGGCTCGTCGATGCTGCGGGCGGCCTTCGGCGACGACGTGGTTGACCATTACACCAACGCAGCGCATTGGGAGATCGCCGAGCTGGACCGGGTCGTCACCGACTGGGAGGTCAAGCGCGGCTTCGAACGCGCCTAACCTCTGCGGACCCGCCCATGACCACGATCCAATGCATCTCTCCCGTCGACGGGAGCCTCTACGCCGAACGCCCCGCGCTGACGCCGGACGCCGCGACGCGCGCGGTCACGCGCGCCCGCGGCGTCCAGGCCCGCTGGGCGTCGATGCCGCTCCAGGAGCGGATCGACCTTGTGACCGCCGGGATCAGCGCGCTCGACCGCGTGTCGGAGGAGCTTGCGACGGAACTTGCCTGGCAGATGGGCCGGCCGGTGCGCTACGGCGGCGAGCTGGGCGGCGTCCATGAGCGCACCGATTACATGGCCTCCATCGCAGCAGACGCGCTCGCACCGACCATCGTCGAAAGCTCCGCGCAATTCGACCGCAGGATCGAGCGGGCGCCGCAGGGCGTCGTTTTCGTGATCGCGCCGTGGAACTATCCCTATCTGACCGCGATCAACACCGTGGTCCCGGCGCTGATCGCCGGAAACGCCGTTGTGCTGAAGCATGCCAGCCAGACCCTGCGGGCGGGCGAGAGGCTGGCCGAGGCGCTGCATGCCGGCGGTGTGCCGGAGGACGTGTTCCAAAACGTCGTGCTCGATCACGCGGGCACCGAAACTCTGATCGGGGGCCGCGCCTTCGACTTCGTGAACTTCACCGGATCGGTGGGGGGTGGGCGCGCCATCGAGCGGGCGGCGGCCGGCACCTTTACACCACTCGGGCTGGAGCTTGGCGGCAAGGATCCCGCCTATGTGATGGCGGATGCCGATCTCGATTGGGCCATCGACACGCTGATGGACGGGGCGATGTTCAACTCCGGGCAGTGCTGCTGCGGGATCGAACGGATCTACGTGGACCGCACGCAGTATGACCGGTTCGTCGAAGGCGCTGTGAACTGGGTGAACAAGCTGGTCCTCGGCAACCCGCTGGAGGCGGAGACGACGCTCGGCCCCATGGCCCATGCAAGGTTCGCCAAGACCGTGCGCGAGCAGACCGAGGAGGCGGTGGCCCAAGGCGCCACGCCCCTGATCGAAAAACAGAATTTTCCGCAGGACGACGGCGGCGCCTATCTGATGCCGCAGGTGCTGACGGGCGTCGACCACGGCATGCGGGTGATGCGCGAGGAGAGCTTCGGCCCCGTCGTGGGCATCGTGCCGGTGGAAGGCGACGAGGAAGCGCTGTCGCTCATGAATGACAGCGATTACGGGCTCACGGCCTCGCTCTGGACGTCAGACCCCGAGCGCGCCCTGGCGCTGGGACGCCGCGTGGAAACGGGAACGGTGTTTCTCAACCGCGCGGATTACGTCGATCCCGGCATCTGCTGGACCGGCTGCAAGGATACCGGCCGCGGGGGCGCGATGTCGGCCATCGGCTATCAGAACCTGACGCGCGCGCGCTCCTATCATCTGAGAAAGGCCCAAGGATGACCCTAACTGCTACCTGGTCCTATCCCAATTCCATCCGCTTCGGCGCGGGCCGGATCGCCGAGCTTCCCGAGGCCTGCGCCGCGGCGGGGATCAAGCGGCCGCTGCTGGTGACGGACAAAGGCCTGTCGACCCTGCCGATCACCGAACGCGCGCTGGACCTTCTCGATGCCGCCGGTCTCGGGCGCGCGCTCTTCGCCGATGTCGATCCGAACCCGAGCGAGGTGAACCTCGCCGCGGGCGTTGCCGCCTTTCGCGCCGGGGCGCATGACGGGGTTGTCGCCTTCGGCGGCGGCTCCGGCCTCGATCTCGGCAAGATGGTCGCATTCATGGCCGGGCAGACGCGGCCCGTCTGGGACTTCGAGGATATCGGCGATTGGTGGACGCGCGCCGATGCCGACGCCATCGCCCCCATCGTCGCCGTGCCCACGACGGCGGGCACGGGCTCCGAGGTTGGCCGCGCGTCCGTCATCACGAACTCCGAAACCCATGTGAAGAAGATCATCTTTCACCCCAAGGTGCTGCCCGCCGTGGTGATCGCCGACCCGGAGCTGACGGTCGGCATGCCGCCCGCGATCACGGCTGGAACCGGCATGGACGCGTTCGCCCATTGCCTGGAGGCCTTTTGCTCGCCGCACTTCCACCCGATGTCGCAGGGCATCGCGTTGGAGGGGATGCGCCTGGTCAACACCTACCTGCCGCGCGCCTATGGCGATGGCACCGATCTGGAAGCGCGCGCGCAGACGATGGCCGCGGCGGCGATGGGGGCGGTCGCGTTTCAGAAGGGCCTCGGCGCGATCCACGCCCTCTCCCATCCCGTCGGCGCGCTCTACAACACGCATCACGGCACCACCAATGCCGCGGTTATGCCCGCGGTTCTCCGCTTCAACCGCCCAGCCATCGAGGACAGGCTGACCGCCGCGGCGGCGTACTTGGGGATCGACGGCGGGTTCGACGGGTTCGCGGCCCGGGTCGATGCCCTGAACACCGAATTCGGCATCCCGCCGGGCCTCGCGGCCATGGGGGTGGAAGCGGCAAAGCTCGATACGCTGACCACCATGGCGCTGGCAGACCCGAGTGTCGGCGGCAACCCGGTGACAATGACGGCCGAAAACACCCGCGCGCTGTTTCAGGATGCGATGTGAGATCGGCCATGCCGCGCCGCTATTGGTGCCCGCGTCGGGCGCGCGCCCTCGGCGCTGCTCAGCGTCGCCAGACCCGACCAAAAGCGTGCCGCCGCGCTTTGCGACCCCGTCCGCCTGTGGTTAGGTGCCGTGTCCGATCCGTAGCGGACACAACGCGCGGTCCGCAGAGCCGTACGGAGCCAATGACGCGATGCCGGACGCGCGCCGTCCCGCAGTCCTTGCTCGACTAGGGACAATCCAAGGAGATCGCGGAGCATGCCTGCCAATTTCAACGGCCAAAAGCTCGACTGGAATGCATGCGCCTTCTTCTTCGTGTTCTGCCCCAACAATTCCGGCACGACCGTGCTGTCCAAGTATCTGGCGCGCCAGCTTGGGGCGTATCTTCCCCCCTTCGGCAACTCCGAAGGACAGATGGCACCCGACGTGAAAGCGATGATGCGCCTGCAGCCCTGGAGCAAAAAGCGCAAGTTCGATTGGCTGTTCATCCGGCACAGCTGGGAAGCGCTGGCCGAGGGGCGGCTGTTCATCGAAGCCTCGCCGCCAAACCTGATGCGCTTCGATCAGATTGCCCAGGTGTTCGGGTCGGATTCGTCCGCGCTGGTGAGCATCTGCAGTCCCTACCAGCATGTGGCGTCCTGCATGCGGCGCTACAACAAGCCCGGAGCCGATCTGTCCGCCATTGCCGACCGATGGGTGCCGAAAGCCAAGCAGATCCGGGCGCTGCGCGAGGCCTATCCGCACTTCCCGTTCCTTGCGCACGAGACCTTCGTTCAGGACGCGACCTCGTTGAACCGGGCGCTTTCGCTGGAGGTGCGGCCGTTCACCGAAAAGGGCAAGAAGGGCTCGGGCGGAAAGGGCGTGCAGGATCTGACCGTGCGCACCATGTCGTTCCTGGAGTCGCAGGAGATCGACGAGTTGACGAAGCTCCTCGAGCCGCATGCCGAGCTTCTTGAGTTCTTCGGCTATTCCATGGCCGACGGGCAGGAGATGGTGGCCTCCATGCGCGCAACCTCGGCAGAGGAGTTCGATCGGGGCCGCGCGCGCCGCGCCGCCTGGAACAAGGGCGTTGAGAGCGCGCAGAAGGCCGCGACGTAGAGGCCCGTTCGAGACCAGGGTGCGGTCGACCCCGAGCACACATAAGTACGCCCCTTTCCGACAAGACTGTTTGGCCCACACCCGCCCTACCGCTTCCTGGGCTGGCGTCTGTCGCGCCCGGAGCGCGCTTGCATCCTGCATCGACGGGGAAACACGCGGCCACCGATACCGCCCCGGGCATGGGGCCCGCGACGGGCCGGTCCCTGCCCCGGCAGCCCTGCCTAAAGCTACGGCATGCCCCGCGTCGCAGGCCCCTGGCGAGGCGGCACCGGGGCAAGCAAGACGCGCATTCGAGCGCCGCGTCCCCCCGATCACTTTTGTGGTTCTTGAAAGCCCGTTTCGGATTTTCCGGCACAAGTGCTCTGCCCTGGGGCGGCGCCACCGCTGACTCGGCGCCGAAGCGGGCCATACCCCTTCGGAGCAAGCGGAAATTTTCTACATTTTGCAATTGATTACGCCATTGCGGGAGGCGAAGGACAATCGGGTCTGGACCTTTCCGCAAAGCGTTGAGTAGCCTTCCTGTTCATAGAGGGCCGCAGCAAGCGGCCCCGGATCAGGCTTGGCGTACCGGTCGCGCGCCACTGTCGCACAAAACTCGCGGCCAACAGGGAAAGGAAGAGAACATGCTCAATAAGAAAGCTGTCGCCTTGTCGACGGCCGCGGTTGTCGCGCTGAGCACCGCCTCCACCGTTCATGCAGCCGATATTGTCATCGGCGTACCGAACTGGGCGTCGGTCAACGCGACAGCACATATCCTCGAGGTGGTGATCGAAGAGAACCTCGGCCTCGATGTGGAACTGCAGAACGGCACCAACCCGATCGTCTTCGAGGCGATGGACAAGGGCTCGATGCATGCGCATCCCGAGGTCTGGATGCCGAACCAGCAGAACCTGCACGACACCTACGTGAAGGAAAACGCAACGGTCGTGATGAACGAGAACCCGGTGCAGGCCGAGCAGGGCATGTGCGTACCGGCGGCCACCGCCGAGGAGTACGACATCAAGTCGATCGACGACCTCAGCGATCCCGACAAGATGGCGATCTTCGACACCGACGGCAACGGCACGCCGGAAGTGTGGATCGGGGCACCCGGCTGGGCCTCGACCGTTGTCGAGCAGATCCGTGCGAAGTCCTACGGCTACGACCAGATCTTCGAGCTGACCCAGTACGAAGAGACCATCGCCTATGCCAACCTCGCCAATTCGGCGCAGGCCGGCGAGCCGTGGATCGGGTTCTGCTACAGCCCGCACTACATCTTCGTCACGCAGGACCTGCACGTTCTGGAAGAGCCGGCCCACGATCCGGCCACCTGGACCATCGTTCAGCCGACGGACGATCCCGATTGGCTGGAGAAGTCCGAAGCGTCGACCGCCTGGAACGGCGCGACGCTCCATCTGCACTACGCCAAGGAGCTGGAGGAGAACTTCCCCGAAGTCGCCGCGCTCTTTGACAATTATCAGATGGCAGGCGACGATCTGAGCGCGATGGGCAAAGCGCTCGCGGTGGATGGCCAGGAAGCCGCCGACTTCGCCAAGGAGTGGGTGGCCGCCAACGAGGACACCGTCCTAGACTGGCTGACCAACTAATCCAACCGGCCAGGGGCCGCCGCGACGTCCGCGGCGGCCCTCTTCAAATGATCAGCACGCACCGAAGCCAGCGATAGAGGGGCACATGGACGAAGCTGTCGTCAAACTCGAGAACGTCTGGAAGATCTTCGGTGCCCGCGCCCCGGAAGCCATGGAAGCCGTTCTGAACGAAGGGCTGACCAAGCCGCAGGTTCTGGAGAAGTATCGCTGCGTGGTGGGTGTGCAGGATGCGACCTTCGAAGTGTCGCGCGGCGAAATCTTCTGCATCATGGGCCTGTCGGGTTCCGGCAAGTCGACCCTGGTGCGACACGTCAATCGGTTGATCGAGCCGACAGCGGGCAAGATCGAGATCCTGGGCAAGGACGTCTCCGCGATTTCGAAGAACGAGTTGCGGCGCATTCGCGCGCAACAGATCGGCATGGTGTTCCAGCACATGGCGCTGCTGCCGCACCGGTCCGTGCGCGACAACGTCGCCTATCCGCTGGAGATCCGCAAAGTCTCGAAATCGAAGCGCTGGGCCGTGTCGGATCATGCGTTGGGTCTGGTGGATCTGACCGGGTACGAAGACAGGCTGCCCCGCGAGCTGTCCGGCGGCATGCAGCAGCGGGTGGGGATCGCCCGCGCGCTCGCTTCCGATCCAGAGATCCTGCTGATGGACGAGCCGTTCTCCGCGCTCGACCCGCTGATCCGCCTGCAGCTTCAGGATCAGTTCAAGGCGCTGGTGGCACAGCTCAAGAAGACGACCCTCTTCATTACGCACGACTTGGACGAGGCCATTCGCATCGGCCACCGCATCGCGATCATGAAGGACGGCGTCATCGTCCAGATCGGCACGCCGGAAGAGATCGTGATGCAACCGGCGGACGATTATGTGCGCGAGTTCGTGCAAGGCATTTCGAAGCTCAAACTGGTCAAGGCCCATTCGATCATGGAGCCGCTGGAGAGCTTCCAGGGCCACCTGAACGGAGCGCCGCGCGCCGATGAGGGCGCCGACCTCGACCAGCTGATCGATCTGGCCGTCGGCACCGATCATCCGGTCGTCATCACGGAGGGAGGCACCGATGTCGGTGTCGTAACCAAACCGCGCCTGCTGCGCGGCATCCAAGGGGGCAAGGATGAGTGACGCAGCCATGGACATGAGCGCCGCCGGCGCTTCTGCAAAGACCGAGGACCAGACCGAGAGCGAGATCCGGGTCACCGCCGCCTCCGACATCGAGGTGGACCGCGAGACGCTCGACGCGTCGATCAAGGAGTTCGCCGGCGAGAACGGCGAGTACTACGTCGAGGTCTTTCACAAGATCCACGACAATACCGGGTTCTTCCCGACCACATTCAACAAGTGGGCCGCGATCCTCGGGCCGCTCTGGGCCGCGAGCCGTGCCATCTGGGGGATGTTCTGGATCTTCCTGATCCTAGAGATCATCGCCTGGGTGCAGATCGGCCGCGGGCTCTGGGGCAACCCGGGCGCCGAAATGGAAGATCGCGCCGCCGGCCAGCAGGCCCGGGCCGAGGAGCTGTTCCAACGCGCGGCCGAGGCAACTTCGGCCGAGGACACCGAACGCTTCACACGGCTCGCCGAAAACATCCAGCGCGCCGCCGAGACGAGCCTGGCGCGCGCCGCCGAGGCGCAGGCCGAAAGCACCGGCATCCTGCTGACGGGTCTGGCCATGCTGGCCTTCTTCAAGGTCGTGCAGGGGCTTTGGGCCAACAACGTCTACGAAAAGCAGTACTCTCGTTGGCGGATTGACCCCGCCAACACGGAAAGCGGCCAATCGAGGAACAACACCACGCTGGGGGCCGTGCTGACAGGCGCCATCGCGCCGCTGATCATCTACAAGTTCACGGTCAACAACTCCCTCCCCGTGCTGGACGAGTTCCCGGAACGTGGTGTGTCGGAGATGTTCCTTGGCGAGGGCAACGGCACGCTCTTTTCCAGCCTCGCCTCCTGGATGGAAGACCGCATCGACGCCGCCGCCGCCGCGGGCGGAGACGTGTTCGACGGGATCGTCAATGGCGTGCGCGCCGTGTTGGACACGCTCACCATCGCGCTCAACGGCTCCCCCTGGCCCGTGGTGATGCTCGTCATCGCCGTGACGGCCTGGCGCGCTGCGGGGCCGCGCGTGGCCGTCTTCACGGTGGCCTCGATGGCCTATATCGCCCTGCTTGGGTACTGGGCGCTGGCGATGGAGACGGTGGCGCTCGTCGGCGCGGCGGTGATCCTCTGCGTGGTGATCGGCATCCCGCTGGGCATCTGGTTCGGCAAGTCGGAACGCGCCTACAAGATCGCGGAACCCGTGCTCGATCTGATGCAGACACTGCCGGCCTTCGTCTATCTGATCCCGATCATCGCCTTCTTCGGCACGGGGAACCCCCCCGGCATCCTGGCCACGATCATCTTCGGCATGCCACCGGTGATCCGGCTGACCGCGCTTGGGATCCGGGGGGTGCCCGACAGCATCAAGGAGGCCGCCGTGGCCTTCGGGGCCTCGCGCTGGCAGCTTCTGAAGGATGTCGAGGTGCCCCTGGCGCTGCCTTCGATCATGACGGGCGTCAACCAGACGATCCTGATGTGTCTGTCGATGGTGGTGATCATCTCCCTCATCGGCGGTGGCGGCCTCGGCAAGGAGATCCTGGAAGCGCTGCAATACGCGGCCAAGGGGCCGGGCCTGCTCGGCGGCTTTGCCATCCTCTTCGTGGCGATGGTCATCGACCGGATCGTGCAGGGCGCGTTCAAGCGCGCCGACCAGAAGTAACGCCCCAAGCGGAGCCAGCGTGGTGGAGTATCTCAAGCGGGCGGACCGGTCTGCCGAATCCGGACAGCGCGATGTGCGCGATATGGTCGATTTCACCCTCGCCACGATCGAACGCGAGGGGGACGCCGCCGCGCTACGCTATGCCGAACAGTTCGACGGCTGGACCGGTCCGGCGCTCGTCAGCGAAGAGGATCTGCAGGATGCCGCGGCCCGCGTGCCCCAGCGCCTGCAGGACGACATTCGTTTCGCCCATGACAACATCCGCCGCTTCGCCGAGGCGCAGAAGGCCACCATCGCCGAGTTTCAGATGGAGGTGCGCCCTGGCGTGCTGGCGGGGCAGAAGCAGATTCCGGTGGATGCCGCCGGGGCCTACGTTCCCGGCGGGCGCTATAGCCACATCGCCTCCGCCCTGATGACGATCACCACGGCGAAGGTGGCCGGGGTGCGCCACATCACGGCCTGCTCGCCGCCCCGGGCCAGGCAAGGCATCCCCGATCCGATCCTGTTCACGATGCAATTGTGCGGGGCGGATGCCGTTCTGAACCTCGGCGGCGTTCAGGGTATCGGTGCCATGGCCCATGGGCTGTTCGGCCTGCCGGAGGTGGATATTCTCGTGGGCCCGGGCAACCAGTATGTCGCCGAAGCCAAGCGCGCGCTGTTCGGCCGCGTGGGCATCGACATGTTCGCCGGCCCTACAGACAGCCTGGTGATCGCCGATGCCGGCGCGGATCCCTACCTCGTGGCATGGGACCTCGTCGGCCAGGCCGAACACGGCTACAACTCGCCGGTCTGGCTCGTGACGGATGACCGCGCGCTCGCCACTCAGGTCCTCGCGCTCGTGCCCAACCTGATCGAGGACCTGCCCGAGACGAACGCCCGCAGCGCCGCCGCCGCCTGGCGCGACTACGCCGAGGTGATCCTGTGTGCGGATCGCGAGGAAATGGCGGCTGTCAGCGACCGCTACGCGCCCGAGCATCTGCACGTTCAGGCCGCCGATCTCGATTGGTGGGCCGACCGGCTCATCAGCTACGGCTCACTCTTTCTTGGTGAGGAGACAACCGTTGCTTTCGGCGACAAGGCGTCCGGCCCCAATCACGTGCTGCCGACCTCTGGCGCCGCGCGCTATACCGGCGGCCTCTCGGTGCATAAGTTCATGAAGACAGTGACATGGCAGCGCTGCACGCCGGAGGGCGCCCGCCCTCTCGCCGAGGCCACGGCACGGCTCTCCCGTCTGGAAGGCATGGAAGGCCACGCCCGTACGGCCGATATCCGCCTGAAGAAGTTCTTCCCCGACGAGCGCTTCCACCTCACCCCCGAGGCATGACAGGACGCCTTGACGCCGCCGAGCCACACCCATAAGCAACCCTACGGCTTCGGCGAGTTGGCGGAGTGGTTACGCAGCGGATTGCAAATCCGTGTACACCGGTTCGATTCCGGTACTCGCCTCCAATATCCCGAATCTCCCCTCTGAGTTGAAATCTTCGTGCTCTAAGTGCTTTGATTTTACTAACTTATTTTTCTTCAATCTCCAACTTTTGATTGAAGTCATCATAAGTTGTTGTTTTCGCTTTTAGTTGAACTATGGTATATGATCGAACGTATACCTTGGAACATACCGTTCCCTGGGCGGGAATCGAACTGAGTAGGAGTACCATCTGTGCCATTGACCGACAGCGTTATCCGCGCCCTGCGACCTGCCGAGAAGACCTTTCGAGAGAGCGACGGGGGCGGCCTTATGCTTGAGGTTACTCCTTCAGGAGCCAAGCGCTTCCGGCTCAAATATCGTATCTCAGGGCGACAGAAGATGATCGGCCTTGGCGACTACCCGGACGTGTCCCTCCGGGCTGCTCGTTCACTGAGGGAGGCTGCAAAGGCAGCTTTGGCCGAGGGCAGAGATCCGCAAATCGAGGTAAGGCCCGGTCCTTTGAAGCCACGGGCATACGTGGGAGTTTCTGAGGGGAGCTTCGCTTCCTACATGCGCGACTACTTGGCCAAGCGTGAGAAAGACGGAGCGGCAGAACCGACGCTCGCAAAAATGCGAGTCTACGCGCGCGAGGTGGAGAAGGTCATCGGCTCTCACAGGATGGTGGACGTCCGAGCGCCAGACATCATAGAAGCGTGCCGGATTTACGACGAGCGCGGGATGTACGCCTCGGCCCACCAAGTCCGGACCCTCTGCTCCCAAGTCTTTCGCTATGCGATCGCGCGCGGCGTCGAGACTTTTGACTACGCCTCGGTCGTGCGGGACGCGCTGCCCAAGGCAACGGTCCGGAACTTTGCCGCGCTCACCTCTCCAGCGGAAGTCGGTAAGCTCATGCGGGCTATTCGGATTGGACCGATCCGGTTCCCGCAAATCCGCGCTGGGCTGCTTTTGTCCGCCTACACGGCGCAGAGGAGCAGCCAGATTCGGAATATGCGGTGGGATCAAATCGACGAGGAAGTCTGGCACTGCCCAGCGGAGCAGATGAAAGGGCCGCGCGGCACCCGGCGGGATCATCTTGTCCCGCTCTCCCGCCAGGCCGTCGAAGTGATCGAGAGCTTGCGCGGACTTACGGGCCGCGAGGAGCTTGTGCTGTTCTCCTCAGACAGCAAGTCCGGGTTGATTTCTGAAAACAGTATGAACAAGGCTCTTGATCGCCTTGGGTTCGGATCGGAGGTCCATCGGCAGCACGGCTTCCGGACGACTTTCTCGACTACCATGAACGAACTGGGATGGAACGCGGATTGGATCGAGATGCAGCTCGCCCACGTTACCCGTGAGCGTGTTCGAGGCGTCTACAACAAGGCCCGGTATCTGCCGCAGCGCGCGGAGATGATGCAGGCTTACGCAGATTGGCTAGACGACCAAGAAGCCCAATCCCAAGGCACATTCTCGTAAGGCGGTGCGGGGCCGGGAAGGAGGAGGAGCAACAAGTCCCGGCCCCGCTGGGCTCGCAACCCGGCACATCGTCGCACAGCTAGAAGGCAAAATCCACTTTTAGTTTGCATATCACCTAAAGAGTGACATATGGTCCGTATGGGACATATGTTCCGGAGAGGTGGCGGAGTGGCCGAACGCACCGGACTGTAAATCCGGAGGTGAAAACCCACGCAGGTTCAAATCCTGCCCTCTCCACCAAAAGGACTCCCTCGGTGTGAGCAAGGATAAAGAGACAAATGGGACAAGTGGGACAAAACCCACGCTCTTGAACGCTGCTGACGTTCAAGCCCGCACAGGGCTGTCCAAGACCTCTGTGTTTCGCCTCTCAGACTCAGGCGACCTTCCTAGACCGATCAGGCTTGGCGCCAAGCGCAGTCTCTGGGTTGAGCACGAGATCGATGAGTGGATTGAGCAGAAGATCAGGGAACGCGACGGTGAGCAGTGACGACGACCTTGACGACCTCCTCGGCCCCGAGCCGGAGGCGGAGCCCCTGCCGAAGCCGTTTCGCCCGCAACTACGGAAACGCGCTTCTCCCGAAATTGACGCGCAGACGATTGACCGCCTGCAAGAGCCCGTGACGGCCACCTTCATCTCGAAGGCCCTAGGAATGGATCGTAAGCGGGTCGTCGGTCTGTTGTCGAAGCTTGAGCCTGTGGGCCTGCACCGTAGGAACGTCCCGCTTTACAATTTTCGCCAAGCGCTCGGCGTTCTGATTCAGCCCAAGGTCACGCCCAAGATGATCGAGGACCGGCTCAAACGGATGTCGGCTGACGACATCCCGGCCAGCCTTCAGAAGGACGTCTGGGACGCGCGGTTGAAGGCGCAGAAGTGGATGGTGCAAGCCGGGGAGCTTTGGCCCACGGAGGACGTCTTGGAAGTCCTGGGGGACACGTTCCAGACACTGAAGACCACCACCCAACTCTGGATCGACCAGATCGGAGACAATCACGACCTGCCGGAGAAAGCTCGTCAGGAACTGACGTTGCTTGTCGATGGGCTTCAGAAGGATCTCCACCAGCGATTGGTGGAAATGCCTAAAGAGCGCGCGACCCCGGCCCAGGTTGCAGCAGCAAAAGAAGAGATCTGATGGGAAGGTTTTTGTCCCTCGAAGAAATGGTCTTGGCTACTGCGGAGGCGGTTCGTCCCCCTGAGAGGCTGACCGTTGCCGAGGCTGCCGAGAAGTATCGCTACATCAACAACCCTGGCTCGTATGTCGGCGACTACAGGAACAGCACCACACCGTACCTGGTGCAGCCTATGGAGGTCCTGACGTCGCTCGATTTCACCGGAATGATTTTTGTAGGACCGGCTCAGTGCGGGAAATCGGACATGTCGCTCAACTGGCAGACCTACGGCGTCTGCTGCGACCCCGGCGACTTCATGCACATCGACAAGAGTCAAGCGTCTGCGCGAGACTGGTTCCAGCGCCGCGTCGAGAAGCTTCACCGAGACTCCAAGCAGGTCCAGAAGCGCCTTCGTCCCGGCAAGCATGGCTCCTCGACCTACTCGACCAAGTACACCTCGGGGATGCTCTACAACATCTCGTGGCCCACCGTGAATGAGCTTTCCGGTAAGCCTGTGGGCAGGCTTTGGTTGGCGGACTACGACCGCATGGACGAGGACGTCGGCGGCGAAGGTTCTCCTTATGACCTAGCGGCACAGCGGATGAAGACCTTTGGGCGGCGCGGTATGTGCGCGGCGGAATCTTCTCCATCGCGCAATATCGAAAATCCGCGCTGGATGCCGAAGACGCCCCATGAGGCACCCCCGACGACCGGCATCCTAGCGCTCTACAACAGGGGGGACAGGCGCCGCTGGTACTGGCCTTGCCATGGTTGTGGAACTCCCTTCGAGCCGGACTTCTCCCTGTTCGATTGGCCGGACAGCGACGACCTCTTGGAGGCTGCCGAGCAGGTCGTGATGAAGTGTCCGCACTGCGGCCACGTTCATCGTGATGGCCACCACGATCTGTCGGGAACGCCTGGCAAGCGCGGTATGAACCAGCGTGGTTTTTGGTTGCGCGACAACGAAAGGTTCGACCCCGAGACAGGAGAGATCACGGGCGAGTCCATCCGCTCTCGGACGGCCTCTTTCTGGCTCAAGGGGCCAGCGGCGGCGTTTGCCGACTGGTCGGACATGACGCTGAAGTACCTGAAAGCCGTCGCGGAGTTCGAGGCTACGGGCTCGGAGCACGCGCTCCAGACCACCGTCAATACGGATCAGGGGAATCCCTACCTGCCCAGCGGGATTGAGGCGGAGAGGCTTCCCGAGGAGCTTCGGGCGCGAGCGAGCGAGAAGCTGGGCGAGCGAGTGGTTCCGACCGACGTCCGGTTCTTGCTGGCCACGGTGGACACTCAGAAACGCCGGTTCGAGGTGCAGATCCACGGCGTCAAGCCGCACGGAGACATTGTCGTGATCGACCGCTTCCGGATCAAGAAGTCCGAGCGTCGGGACGAGGACGGAGAGCGATACCCGCTCGATCCGGGTTCCTACGTTGAAGACTGGCACCTGCTGATCGAACAGGTCCTTCTGACGACCTACGACCTCGCCGATGGCTCGGGGCGGTCCATGCAGATCCGCATGATGGCGGTGGACTCCGGCGGCTCTGAGGGCGTCACGGCGAACGCCTATGAGTTCTGGAGGCAGCTCCGATCTGATGGGCGTAACCTCCACCGGCGCGTTCAGCTTTTGAAGGGAGAGCATGCTCCCGCAGCGCCTTTCGTTAGGATTGGCTACCCGGATGCCGAACGGAAGGACCGCCGAGCTGCTGCGCGCGGGGAGGTCCCTGTCATGATGCTCCAGACCAACAAGGTCAAGGATATGGTCAACAACATGCTTGGCCGGACGGAGCCCGGCGGCGGCATGGTCTTCTTCCCGGCCTGGCTCCCGGACTGGTGGTACGTGGAGCTTACGGCAGAGACGCGGACGGCTAAGGGCTGGGTCAATCCCGGAAACCAACGGAACGAGGCTTTCGACCTCTTGGTCTACTGTATGGCTCTGGCCCATTCTTCCAAGGTGAACCTGCCGCTCATCGACTGGTCGAACCCGCCGCCTTGGGCGGATGAGTGGGATAAGAACGATCTGGTGGGTGAAGGTGACACCTTTCGGTTTGCAATTCCACCAAAAGGTGATTATGATCTCGCCTCACTGGCCGAGAAGCTGGCCTAGGAGAGCGCCTTGACCCCCGAAGAACAGCTCGCTGACGCGAAGGCCAAGTACCATCTGCTTGTGACCGGGCAGCTTGCAAAGGTCTACGTGGATGAGAACGGCGAGAGGGTCGAGTTCACATCCGCGAACTCCAGCAAGCTCCTCGCCTACATCGAGCGCCTTGAACGCCAAATCAACCAGCGGCCCGTTGGGCCGATGCAAGGGCTCTTCTGATGACTTTCGACCCCGGCATCGAACTGGACGAGGACGCTCTCGCCCTTCTCGGCGAGACCGCGATGGTCGGTGGTGCCTACGAGGCTACCGACCGGAACAACAAGAGTCTCGCCCTCTGGAATCCGACCATGCGGTCGGCGGACGGCGACGTTCTCCCCGACAAGCGGCGGCTGGACGCACGCGCGCGAGACCTGCTCCGGAACGATGCATATGCGCGCGCCGGGACCGCCTTACGCAGCAGCTCGATCGTTGGCTCCCGCTACGCGCTGACGGCCAAACCGATGGGCCGTCTGCTCGGCCCCACGTTCGACGAGACGTGGGAAGAGGAGTTCCAAGAGGAAGTCGAGGCGCGCTTCTCCCTCTGGGGTGAGGGCCCGGATAACTGGGTGGATGCCGCCCGTCTCAACACCTTCACGGAAATGGTTCGTCTTGCGGTCGGGGTCCACGCGGCCTGCGGCGAAGTTCTGTCCACTGCGGAGTGGATGCGGTCAGCCGCCCGGCCCTATCAGACGGCCATCCAGATGATCGACGTGGACCGTCTCTCGAACCCGTCGAACCGCGTCACCCAGGACAATCGACTTCGCGGCGGTATCGAGCGCGATCGTTTCGGGGCGCCCTTCGCGTACTACATTCGTCTCCGCCACCCGGCGGACTGGCAGTATCCGGACAAGTTCCAGTGGAAGCGCGTTCCGATCCGCAAGCCGTGGGGTCGGCTTCAGGTTATCCACATCTTTGAGCAATACCGCCCGGACCAATCTCGCGGCGTTGCGGAGATGACCACCGCGCTCAAGCAGATGCGGATGACGGGGAAGTTCCAGGACATCGTGCTCCAGAACGCGATCGTCCAAGCGACCTACGCGGCGGCCATCGAATCCGAGCTGCCGAGCGCCGAAGCCTTCGCGACGATCGGCGGCGTGGAGGACATCTCCGAGAAGTACGCCAACACGGCAGCCGCGTACCTGTCGAAGGTGTCAGAGTATTCCTCCGGCGCAAAAAACCTCCAACTGGACGGCGTGAAGATCCCGCACCTGTTTCCGGGGACCAAGCTCAACCTCATGCCTCTTGGGAAGGGCGGACCTCTCGGCCAGGACTTCGAGAAGTCGCTTCTGCGCTACGTCGCGGCTTCCCTCGGTGTGAGCTACGAACAGCTCACCCAGGACTACTCGAACACGAACTACTCCTCCGCGAAGGCGGCCATGGCTGAGACGTGGAAGCGAATGAACGTGCTCAAGCAGCAGGTCGCGGATCGGTTTGCTTCGATCGTCTACCGCCTCTGGCTGGAGGAGGCGATCAACAAGAGACAGATCGAGTCGCTGCCCGCTGTCGCGCGCCGAGAGGGCTGGTTCTACGAAGCCCAGCGGTTGGACGCAATTTCGAACGCCAACTGGATTGGCGCGTCGAAAGGCCAAGTCGAGGAATTGAAAGAGACCCAGGCGGCGGTCCTCCGCTTGAAGCACAACCTTACCACGCATGAACAGGAAGCAGCGCGCCTGGGTCTCGATTGGCGCCTCCTGCTCAAGCAGCGGAAGCGGGAGATCGACACTCAGCGGGAGTACGACATCCTGCCGGAGACCGACACCAACATGGAGAACGCCGCTTCGGGCGACGTTCGAGACGACCAGACCGAAGGTGAACCTTCGGACGCCAGTGACGGAGATACCGATGCTTGAGATGACCGTTCCGCGCGGCGACCTTCTGGTTGACGCAGCTTCCCACCAATGGGTGGAGACGGCGCTCTCTCGGGCGATGTCTGAGGCTGGAGAAAATTTCACCCAAAAAGTGAACTCGACGGAGGCTTCCTCCGATTTCTGGGACTCGCGCCTTTCGTGGGCACGTCCGTACCGTGTTGAGGGGCGTCGGCTCATGATCCCTGTTCACGGCGTGCTCATGCACGGTTTCCCCTACCAGTTCGGCGGGCTGCTCACCGGCTACGAGTATATCACGGCGGCCCTGGTCCGGGGGATGAACGACCCCGAGGTGGATGAGATTGCGTTGCATATCGACTCCCCCGGAGGGATGGTGTCCGGCTGCTTTGACTGTGCCGAGGCGATCTACATGGGCCGTGGCATCAAGCCGATCACGGCGATTGCAGATGAGTTCGCCTACAGCGCAGCCTACGCTCTGGCCTCTGCCGCCGATGAGATCGTCGTTGCCCGAACCGGGGCCGTGGGCTCGATCGGCATCTTGGCCACCCACGTCGAGATGAGCCGCGCGATCGAAGAACGCGGTTTTAAGGTCACTCTGGTTTCTGCCGGGAAGTACAAGACGGACGGGCACTCGGCCCTGCCTCTCAGCGACTCGGCGATGGCCAGCATGCAGGAGCGCGTTGACGCTCTCTATTCCATGTTCGTCGCCATGGTGGCGCGGAACAGGGGCCTCGAAGAGCAGGCGGTGCGAGACACCGAAGCTGCCGTTTTCATGGCCCCGCAAGCTGTCGAGATCGGACTGGCGGACCGCCTGATCGTTCTCGATGAACAGTCGGCCAGTGCCGATGCCTCAGACAATGATGAGGATTACGAAATGTCGCAAAACGACACTTCGACGGTCGAAGAGGCCGTCACCCCCGAGGCGCTGGCTGCCGCCGTCGCCGAGGCCACCGCAACCGGCGAAGAGGCGGGTCGCACCGCCGAACGGGAGCGGATCACTGCCATCCTGGACAGCGACGAAGCAGCCGAGCGCCCTGCGTTGGCTCGCGCTCTCGCAATGACGCCGGGCATGATCCCCGATGCCGCAGCGAAGCTTCTGGCCGTTGCCGCTCCGGAGACCGCTCCCGATTCGGGTGATTCCGGCTCCGGCTCCGCCTTCGTTGACGCCATGAACTCGGGTCAGAACCCCGAGGTCGGCGGCAACGACCCCGACGACGGTGGCAAGGCTGCAACGCCGCGCCACCACAACATCATCGCCACCGCCCGCCGCATCGGCCTCGCGGGCATCAAGAAGGAAGCCGTCTGATGGCCAACGTTACCCCTCCCTACAGCGATCCGGGCCGCGCCGCGTTCGAGGTGCTGGACACCTACCTCCAGTCGTTCCTGCTTGCAGGCACGCATCCGGAACTCGCTCCAGCGTTCAGCTACCCCGCCGCGAACGCGACGGTGCTGGCCCAGTTCGCTGTCGTCGGCCTCGACGGCTCCGGCGAGATCGTTGCCGCAACGCAGGACGAGACGGTGAAAGCCATCGGTGTCCTGGCCCACGCAGTCGCCGAGAACGATGGGCGTGCCCACGTCTGGTACTCCGGCTGCTTCAACATCGACGCGCTGGTCTGGGACGCCTCGTTCACGACCGACGCGGAGAAACTGGCGGCCTTTGCAGGCGCTCCCACCCCCACCACGATCCTCGCGCGCAAGCGCTGATCTGAGTCCAGGAGACCAGAAAGATGGCAGACAGCCAAACCTACGAACTGTGGGAGACGAACACCTTCCTGGGCGTCTACCGTGATGTCGAAGCCGACCCGCTCTACTGGATGCAGTGGTTCGGCAACGAGGCGGAAACCGATGCCAACGGTTGGATCGACTTCGAAAAGATGCCGATCCGGAACCGGAAGCTCGCGCCGTTTGTCATGCCGCTTGCGCGCGGTAAGTCGATCTACGACGACACCTCGACCCACATGCGCTTCAAGCCCGCGTATATCAAGCTGGAAGACGAGATCGACCCGCTGATGCCGCTCACACGGCGCGTGGGCATCGACGCAAACGCCTCCCAGCCGCTGGCTTCCCTGAGTCCCATGGAGCGTATCGAAGCGATCCGGATGGCGATCACCGTCCAGCACCTCGACGCGATCAATCGCACCAAAAACTACATGGCCTGCGTGGCCCTGCGGGACGGTCAGATTGTGATCGAAGGCGAGGACTACCCCGCCGTCACGGTGAACTTCCAGCGCGACGCGGGCCACACCGAGACGCTGGGCGCGGGCAGCCGCTGGGGCGAGTCGGGCGTCTCGATCGTGGACCACGTCCAGTCGGTTATCGACATCATGACGATGGCCGAGTTTGGCGGCATGCCGACCCGCATCACGATGGGCGGCCTGGCGTGGGCAGCGATGCGTCAGGACGACGAGTTCAAGGAGCATATGGACACCAACTTCCGTGATCCGCGCATCACCTACGAGCGTGCGCTTGTCACGGGCGCGGGTGAGAAGGTGTTCAAGGTCGGCGAAATGATGGTCGGCGGCGCCAGCGGCGCGATCATCGAACTCTGGGTGGACAACTCGACGTTCCGCCATCCGATGACGGGTGCCGAGACGCGGTTCATCGGTGCAAACCAAGCGCTCTTTACCGGCACGGCGCAGGCCGTGAACGGCTACCGGGCCTATGGTGCGATCATCGACCGGGCTGCGGAGTACCAGTCGATGCCGATCTTCCCGAAGAACTGGCTGTCCCAGGGCGACGTCGAGGTCGAGTATATCACCCACAAGTCGGCTCCGCTGTTCGTGCCGATCAACCCGAACGCCACGTTCCTGTCGAACGTCGTCGCGGCGCCCTAAGCCGCGCTGACCTGAACTGTGCACCAAGG
>JBCDGG010000059.1:0-28600 GCA_038757905.1 Pseudomonadota bacterium
CACATCACATGGATGAGAGGTCCCTTGTTGTGCAGAGCCCCAGGCAAAACAGGGCCCGCCGGGGCAGACACCGCGCGCTGTTTCAGCCGCGGAGGCCGCCGATCACACAAACCTCACGATGTTTCAGTGCAAAAAAAAGCGTCCGGCCCCCCTTGCAGCCCCAGGGCAGCCCCCGGGCAGCCCCCGGGCAGCCCCCCGGGATCCCCTCGGCACCCCCGCGCAGCCCCCCGGCAGCCCCCGCCGCGCGCCCACCCCCCGGCCAAAACCACGCGCGGCGGCCCCGAACACCCGGCACCGAGCGCCCCAAAGCCCCCTCACGGCACGCGCGAGGGGGCGGAAGAGAGGCTGGCCTGGGCCAGCTTGGGAGGGGCTTGTGGGAGAGGCTGCGGGTGTTGGACGGTGCCCGTCCAAGGGATCGGTGGTTTGGGCCGTGGAACCGTCGGGGATGGGCAGTGTCACACCCCCCGGGATAGGGTTGGGGGGTGTGACGTGTGCTTTGGGGCTCGGCGGGGTTAGCCGCAGGTCCACTTCATGGTGTGGAAGTTGAACTCGAAGCTCTGCATGGGGACCCAGGTGAAGCCGTCGAGGCAGTTGTGGAAGGCCTGTTGCGAGCGCTGGGTGAGCAGGAAGACGGCCACCTGATCGTCGACAAGCTTGCGCTGGAGCGTCTTGTAGATCTCGTTCTGCGCGGCCACGTCGCCGGTCATCCGCGCCTCGTCGATCATCGTGTCGACCTCGTCGTTCAGCACCCATTCCATCGAGGCCCAGGTGCCCGCGGCGCGGCTGTGGTACTGGGTGAAGAAGTAGGTGTCGGGCGAGGGGTAGGTGGCGCCGTAAAACACCTGGTTCATGTGCGGAGTGGTCTCCACGGTGCCGGCAAGCTCGGTCATCCGGTTCCAGGGCTCGGGCTTGAGGATCAGGTTGATCCCGATCTGCTCGTAGACCGACTTTTGCAGGAGCGCGATCTCTTCCTCGAACGCCAGACCCGCGACATACATCATCTCGATGTCGAGCGGCTGACCGGCATAGGCGGATTGGGCGATGTATTCGCGCGCCTTGTCCAGATCGAAGACCGGCATCTCGACATCGTCGGGATAGGCGTCGGCGAAGACCGGCGGCATCGGGCCGGAGAGCGGCTCGCCGGGCAGCAGCACGTCGCGGATCGTCTCGTAATCGGTGGCATAGGCGAGCGCGCGACGGATGTTCACGTCATCCGTCGGCGGGCGCTGATTGTTGAGCTTGAAGTAGAAGTTCGTCGCCGTGGGGTATTCGTGGATGCGGTAATCGTCGAGCGCGCCGATGCTCTCGTAGGTTTCCAGCGCCTGAGCGTCCGACGACATGGACAGGGTGCCGTTGGCCGCGAGCGCCTTCACGGTGGCTTCCTCGTTGGTCACGACGAAGCGTACCTCGTCGATGGAGTTCTCCTCCCACCCCAGATGGTAGCCCTCATAGGCGGTGATCGTCATCGAGGCGCCCCGCTCCCAACTGTCGAGCGTGAAGGCGCCCGCGCCGATGGAAGTGTTGGCGACGAAATCCTGCGCCCAGGGATCGTCGTCCGTGGCGTTCTCCATCGCGAGATCGGAGTTGACCACGAAGAGGATGGGCGTGTTCGTCAGGAACGGCGTGTAGACCTCGGAGAGCTGGAACTGCACCGTGCGGTCATCGAGCGCGGTCACGCTGTCGGGCGTCAGCACCGTCTCGAAGAGGTAGGCGGGGCCTTCGTTGATCGTGAGGAGGCGCTGCACGGACCAGACCACATCCTTGGCCTCGACCGGGGAGCCGTCCTGGAAGGTCGCGCCCTCCTTCAGCGTGAAGGTGTAGGTGAGCGTGTCGTCGGAGACGTCCCAGCTTTCGGCGAGCAAGGGCTGGATCGCGCCGTCGCCGTCCAGCGTGGTGAGCGCCTCGTAGAGGTTCACCCCCGCCATGTACTCGGTGTAGTCGTTGATCTTTGCCGGGTCGATGGTGCCGAAGATCTGCACCGCATTCACGGTGACGACATTCTGCGCCAGTGTCGGCGCGGCGGCCAGAAGCGCACCGGCAGCGGTGGCGCTGATGAGGAGAGGTCTGAGCGATTTCATGGGCTTACTCCTTGTCGGGGGTTAGACGCTGGACCGTTCGAGGTCTTCTATCGGGGTGTAGATGTGCTCGTAGCCAAAGTAGGCGGGCCCCACGAGGTCGAGCCCGTGGGGAGAGCGCCAGGCGGGATCGCAGGGCAGGCCGAAGACGATCACGCGGAAGCCGTAGGCCATGGTTTCGGTGGTGATCGGCACGCCGGTTTCGAGATCGAGCAGGCAGATCAGGTCGGGCGTGGTGGCGAGCGGCGCGCCGTCTTCCGTCTCGGCCACAAGAAACTCGTTCTGGAAATGCAGCCGCATCTTGCGGCCGTGATAGGCCTCGAGCCCGACGATGGTTGCCGTGCCGCGGGCAAAGCCGCCAGTCGTGCGCCGGTCGACATCCGTCACGCGGCCTTCGAAGAGGCGCAGGCCCTTCAGGTCGCGCGCCAGACGGTCGGCCGAGTTGCGGTTGGCCGCGCGTTCCTCGCGCACGATGCGCCCGATGGCGTGGATCAGCGACAGCGAGCCGCGCAGCGCGCCCTTCTTCGCCTCGGCCCCGGTCATCGGGTAGAGCGCGATCAGGGCCGCGCCCCCCATATCGGTGGTGATGGACCGGGCGAACCGCTCGGTCGACAGGTTGTCGACCGTGTCGAGGGTAAGCGCGTTGCCCTTTTCGTCGGCCATCGTCATCGGGCAGGCGGAGATGCCGGCCATCGTCATCGACACCATCTGAAGCTCCGGGAAGGCGCGGCCCATCCCGTCGGCATCGACGATGGGCAGCCCGGCGGTGGCGGCGACGGCGATGGGGATCGTGGAGTTGAGGCCGCCCGCTTCGATACAGAAGATCGCGTCGGCTTTCCGGCCAAGGACCCCCTCCAGCGCGCGGAGGGCCGCGAGCGCTTCGTCGCCTCTCGGGAGCTTTTCGAGCATCACGGTGGGCGCGCCCATCATGCAGACGGGGATGACCAGCGCGTCATCGGCGAGATCGGCGATCTGCACCACGGGCACCGGGCCGCTGGCCGCAATCGCCTGTTCGGCCATCAGCTTGCCGATATACGGATCGCCGCCGCCGCCGGTGCCGAGGAACGCGCCGCCAAGCGCGATGTCGGCCATGTCGCCATGGGCGATCTCGGTGAGCGGGGTCATGGGGCAGCCTCCATCGGGCGGAACGTGATTTCGGGGTAGCCGAAGGCGGCGGGCCCCACGACGGCAAGCGCCTCGGGCGTGCGCAAGAGCGCGTGGCAGGGCAGGCCGAGGACGGCGATCCGCTGGCCATAGCGCAGCATCTCAGTGGTGATCGGGTGGCCGGTATCGGCGTCGAGGACGACGATGAGATCGGGCACGCAAACCTCGACGGTGCCGTTACGGCGGAAGACGAGAAACTCGTTCTGCAGGTCGATCCGGCCGGTATCGCCCTGATAGGCGCCGAAGCCTTCGAGCGTCAGGTGCCCGACGGCAAAGCCGCCTTTCAGGTGCCGCTCCAGATCGACGATCTTGGCGGTCAACAGTAGGCGGCCGTTTTCCTGGTCGATCACGGCCTGCACGGGGTCGCGGTGCTGGGCGTTGGCGTCGAGGACGGCGCGCCCCAGATGCAGCGCCTGGGTGACGGTGCCGGGGATCGCGGCGCGCTTGACGAACGCGCCCTTCATCGGTGCCTGGGCGAGGCCCGCGGCGGCCCCCATGGCGACGACGCTGGCGCGGGCGAGATCCTCCAGCCATTTGTCGGTGGGCGTCGTGCGGAAGACGACGATGTTGCCTTTCTCGTCGGCCATCGCGGCGGGGGCGGAGCGCTGGCCATAGATCGACCACGTGATCATCTGCATCTCGGGGAAGGCGCGGCCCATCCCGTCGCCGTCGACCACCGGCAGGCCCGCCTGCGCGGCGGTCAGCATCGGCTCCATCGAGTTGGCGCCGCCGATCTCGGCGGAAATGAGGGCATCGACCTTTTGGCCGACCTCCTCCTCGACGGCGCGGAGCGCGCGCAGGCATTCCTCGCCCTGTTCGATCTTTTCCACGCCGACGACCGGTGCGCCGATCCCGCCGAGCGAGACGACGAGCGCGTCGTCGGCCAGCTCATGGAGCGGGATCACCGGAATGCGGCGGCCCTTGCGCAGCTCCTCGCGGCAGCGGAGCTTGCCGATATAGGGGTTGCCGCCGCCGCCCGTGCCGAGGATGGCGGCGCCGATCTCGATGGCATCGAGATCTTCGAGCGTGACTTCGCGCAGGGGCGGGGGAGCGGTGTCAGGCATGCATCGACCCCACGACCTTGAGGCGGATCCGCGTGGCGTCGCCCGGCAGATAGGCCAACGGCACGTCTTCCTGATCGAGGACCTCGATGCTCTCGGGCGTGGCCCCGGCGGCGATGGCCTTGCCGGTCGCCTCCTTGCGGGCCTCGGCCAGCGCATCCTCGCGCGTGGTGGCGGCGAGCGAAAAGATCCTGTCGACCTCGCCCGAGATCTGCCCGATGGCGGCGCCGACGGCATTGGCCACCGAGAAGTGCGGCGGGCGGATGACGGGCAGATCGCCCACCGTCTCGGGCATCAGGATCGAGCCGCCGCCCACCGCGAGGATCGGGATTGGAGCGGGGGAGACGCGCATCCGCTCGACCGCGTTGACGATCATCGTGTCGATCCGGCCCTTGGCCGTGGAGAGGAGGGCGAGGTCGAGCCCCGCCACGGCGGCCCTGTCGCCCACCTCCGCCAGGCCGAGGGCGGTGACGATATCGGTGGTGGTGAGGGTCGCGCCGCCAAACACCAGAGCCTCGTCCAGAATGCGGAAGCCCACGGATTTCGGCCCCACGCTCGACCCGTCCTCCGACACCATGGTGCCGCCGCCCAGAGCGATGGAATAGACGTCGGGCATGCGGAAGTTGGTGCGCACGCCGCCCACATCGACGGTGGTGCTGGCCTGACGCGGAAAGCCTTTCACGAGGGCGCCGACATCGGTTGTCGTGCCGCCGATATCGACGACGATGGCGTCCGCCTCGCCCGACAGGAACGACGCCCCGCGCATCGAGTTGGTGGGGCCGGAGGCGAAGGTGAGCACCGGATAGGCGCGCACGAAATCGCGGTTCATCAGCGTGCCGTCGTTCTGGGTGATGTAGTAGGGGCAGCGCAGCCCGACCTGATCGAGCGCGGTGCCGAACGCCTCGACCGTGCGGCGCGACAGGGCGCGCAGCGAGGCGTTCATGATCGCGGCGTTCTCGCGTTCCAGAATGCCGAGGCGCCCGATCTCGGAGGACAGGGTGAAGTCGGCCCCGGGCAGGCGCTTTTGCAGCTGCTCCATCGCCTGCCGCTCCATCGCGTCATTGACCGGGGAGAAGACCGAGGAGATCGCGACGCTGTCGATCCCCGCCGCGCCGATCTCGGCCGCGATGCCGTCCAGCTCGGCCGGATCGAGCGCGTTGATCTCGCGCCCGTCGAATTCGTGCCCGCCCTTGGCCATCCAGTACCGGCCGCCCACGGCCTCGCGGATATCGTCGGGCCAGTCGACCATCGGCGGCAGGCATTGCGCCGCCGGAAGGCAGAGACGCAGGGCCGCCACCCGCGCCAGATGCCGCCGCTCGACCACGGCGTTCACGAAATGGGTCGTGCCGATCATCACCGCCGAGATTTTCGCGGCCGGGACGCCCGATTGCGCCAGCGCGTCCACGATGCTCGCGGCGACGCCGCTCATGACGTCCTCGGTGGTGGGCGACTTCACGCCCGCGAGGATCGCGTCGCCCTCCATCACCACGGCGTCGGTATTCGTGCCGCCCACATCCACGCCAATGCGATACATGCTCTATCCTCCCAGCGCGGTGGTGGGGTTCAAAACCGCCGCGCGTTCTTCCTTGCTGACTTTCGGTTTGAGCGCTTCTGCCGCGTCGGTCGTGACCGGGATCGCGGCGAGAAGCGCGCGGGTATAGGCGTGGCGCGGCGCGCCGAAGACCTCGGCCACCGGGCCTTCCTCGACGATCTCGCCGCGCAGCATCACGCCCACGCGGTTGCAGAAATTGCGCATGAGCGAGAGGTCGTGGCTGATGAACAGGTAGGTCAGGTCGAACTCGTCCCTGAGCCGGTGCAGAAGGTCGATCACCGTCGATTGCACCAGCACGTCGAGCGCCGAGGTGGGCTCGTCCAGCACGAGGATCTTGGGGTGCACCGACAGGGCGCGGGCGATGGCCACGCGCTGCTTCTGCCCGCCCGACAGCTCGTGCGGGTACATGTTGGCCATGTCGCGCGGCAGGTCGACCATTTCCAGCAGTTCGGCGATGCGGGGGGCGATGCGGGCAGGCTCGAATCCGGTGAATTTGAGCGGCACCGCGATCTGGTCGGCCACGGTGCGGCGCGGGTTCAGCGACGAGCCGGGGTTCTGATAGACGATCTGGATGAGCTTGCGGAACGCGGTGGTGCCGGCGGCCGCGCTTGTCGGCTGGCCGTCGACGTCGATCTTGCCCAGCGTCGGCGCGACGAGCCCGAGCACCATCTTGGCGAGCGTCGTCTTGCCCGACCCGCTCTCGCCCGCGAGGCCATAGATGTCGCCCGGCATGACGTTGAGCGACACGCCCTTCACGGCTCGGAAGGTGCTGCGCCGCTGGTTGAAGAGGCCGCTGCGGGTGGTGAAGTCCTTCGAGACGGCCTGCACGGAAATCGCGGGCTCCGGCTCGGTATGGGCGTTCTCGATGGTCTGCACGTCCGGCCCGTAGAGCGGGGGAACGGCTGCCATGAGGCGCCTGGTGTAGGGATGCGCCGGGGCGGTGAAGATCGCGTCGCGCGGGCCGGTCTCGACGATGCGCCCCTGCTCCATGACGTAGACCCGGTCGGCCATCTCGCGCACGACCCCGAGGTTGTGCGTGATCAGGAGGAGCGACAACCCCTCCTCGGCGACCAGCCGGTTCAGAAGGGCGAGGATCTCGTCCTGCGTGGTGACGTCGAGCGCGGTGCCGGGCTCGTCGGCGATCAGCAGGTGCGGCTTGTTCAGAAGCGCCATGCCGATCAGCACCCGCTGCCGCATGCCGCCCGACAGCATGACCGGGTAGCTTTCGAGGATGCGGTCGCCCTGGGGGAGCTGCACCTTGGCCAGCGTGTCGACGATATGGGCGCGCCGCTCGGCCCGCCCCCGGGCGATGCCGAGGCGCAGATCGGCGTAGCGTACGATATCGTCCATCTGGCGGCCGATGGTCAGCACCGGGTTGAACGACAACATCGGGTCCTGCAGGACGATGGAGATGCCGGTGCCCTTCAGCTTGTTGCGCTCGATCTTGTTCAGGGTCAGCAGGGAGCGGCCGTCATAGTGGATTGTGCCGTTCTCGACCTCGCCGGGGGGCATCGGCAGCGTCCCGATGATCGTGCGCATGGTGACGGTTTTGCCGGAGCCCGACTGGCCGATGAGCGAGACGCGCTCGCCCGGGTCCACATGCATCGACACGTCGTGCAGCACCCGGCGATACTGGCCATAGGCGCGGAACCCGATGGTGAGGTTGCGGATATCGAGCAGCGGGGCGCTCACAACTCGACATCCAGCATGTCGCGCAGGCCGTCGCCCAGCAGGTTGAAGCCGAGGATCGCGTAAAGGATGGCAAGGCCCGGCATGACCGCCTGCCACCACATCTCGGGCATGTATTCCGCGCCGGTGGCGACCATCGTGCCGAGGTCGGGCGTGGGCGGCTGGATGCCGAGGCCGAGAAACGACAGCGACGCGCCGAAGAGGATGACAAAGCCCGCATCGAGCGAGATCTTCACGGCGATGGCGGAGATGCAGTTGGGCAGAAGCTCGCGAAAGAGGATGTGGGTGTGGGTGGCGCCGGCGAGCTTGGCGGCCTCGACGTAATCCTCGTTCATCTGCGCCTTGACGATCCGGTAGATGAGCCGGGTGTGCCATGTCCACCACAGGAGCGTGATGGCGATCATCGCGTTGATGAGGTTGGGCGACAGAACGGCGGTGATGGCCAGCGCCATCGCGAGCGGCGGCAGGGCGAGCATGATGTCGGTGAACCGCATGATGACGGTCTCGACCCAGCCGCCGAAATAGCCCGCCATGAGGCCGAGGAGCACGCCGAAGGGCACGGCGACGCCGAGCACGCCCACAACGAGCCCCAGCGAGACCCGGTAGCCGAAGATCACACGGGAGAAGACGTCGCGCCCGACATTGTCAGTGCCCATCGGATTGTCCCAGGAGGGCGGCGCGTGGCGATTGCGGAAATCGACGAAGGACCCCGCGCTTTCCGGAGAGGGGGCGAGCCAGGGGGCAAAGAGGGCGGCGAGGATCACGGTCGCCACGATGAACGCGCCCACCATCGCCGCCGGGTTCCGCGTGAAGCGATACACCGCCATCTGGCGGGAGGTGAGGACGCGCTCGCCCCCGCCGGGCGAGGCGAGGCTCATGACCGGTTCTCCATGCGCAGGCGGTGCCTTGGGTCGAGGATGCCGAGGACGATGTCGATCACCAGATTGGCCACCACGAAGAAGAGGCCCGAGACGAGGACGACGCCGATCACCGCGTTGAGGTCTTTCTGGAGGATCGTGCGCACGCCGTAGCTGGCGATGCCGGGCCAGGAGAACACGAACTCGACGATGAAGGCGTTGCCGATGAGCGAAGCGAATTCCAGCCCCAGGATCGTGAGCGGCGCCACCGCGGCCACGCGCAGCATGTAGCGGAAGCGCACGACGCGTTCGGGGATGCCATAGGCGCGCGCGGCCTCGATGAAATCGCGGCTCGCCACCTCGATCATCGCCGCCCGCGTGATGCGCATGACCTGCCCGATCCCCGCCATGGCCAGCGCGATGGAGGGCAGAAAGAGGTGCCGGATCGCGTCGCCCACCACGTCCCACCGGCCCTTGAGCGCGCCGTCGACCAGCAGGAGCCCGGTGATGTCGGCGCTGAAGTCGATGCCGGGATCGAGCCGGCCGGTGATCGGGAAGAAGCCCCAGTAATGCGCGGCGACAAGCTGCAGCAGGATGGCCAGCACGAACCCGGGCGTGACGACGCCGATGAGCGAGATCACCCGGGTGACGTTGTCGACCCAGGTGTTGCGGTAGACGGCCGCGAGGATGCCGAGCGGGATCGACAGCGCGATCTGCAGGACGATCGTGAAGAGCACCAGTTCGAAGGTTGCGGGCAGGGCCGCCATGATATCGTCGAGCACGGGCCGGGAGGTCAGGAGCGACATGCCCAGATCGCCCTGGCCGAGCTTGGTGAGGTAGGTCGTGAGCTGCACGAAGAACGGCTCGTCGAGCCCCATTTCCATCCGCAGTTCCGCCACCTGATCCGCTGTTGCCAGCGGCCCGAGCGCGATGCGCGCAGGATCGCCCGGCACGATCCGGGCGATGACGAAGATCAGGATGGCAAGCCCCAGCAGAACCAGAAAAAGCGAGGCCGCCCGGCGGAGGAGGTAGAGCAGCAAAGGGTGGTGCTCCCGGCGATTGCGTCTGCCGCAGGAGGCTAACCGTGTCGGCGGCCCCCGATAGAGGGGAATCCGGTCAGGTTTTGGTTAAAGGGTATAGCTTTTCGGCGATCTTCAGGATCGATGCGCTATTTCAAGGAGTTGTCCGCGTCGATTGGTTCCCGTGATCCCGTAGAGCCGGGACAGGTGATACTTCACCGTCGCCTCGCTGATGCCCAGCGAACGGGCAATCTGCTTGTTGGTTGCGCCCGATTGCAAGGCCGTCATCACGCGGAACTGCCGGTGGGTGATCCCGGCGTCGCGCAGGGCGGGGGGAATCCAGTAGCTGTCGGCCACCGCCCGCACCACGTGCCGCGCCATCCGCGCAAGCTGCACATGGCCCTTCGCGAACGCGCCCGAGGACAGGCGGGGCCCGATCCCCGCCAGGGCGTCGCGGTGTTCGAGGAAGGGGGCGGCGTGGCTCTCCTTCACGCTCATCCAGAAGGCGCGCTCGACGCTGCGCCGCCGGTCGCGCACACCCTGGCGGGCGGCGTCGCGCAAGGTGGCGTTGAGCAGGGCGCGGGGGCCCGGCACGTCGGGATGGGCGGTGGCGTCGGCGCCGAGGGCGGCGCTCAGCCCGCTCAGGAGCATCGTCCCGATGGGGCCGCGGACATTGGCCAGATCGAGCTGCGCCAACGTCAGCTCCGCCTCTGCGAGGCGATGATCCAGGCGGTCGATCTCGGCCTCCAGGAGCACCAGCACGTCGGAGTGGCGCCCGTGGCGCTGCGCGTAATCGGCCTGGTACCGGCCGAGCTCGTCCAGCGCGGCCCGGCGCCCCTGCGTGAAGTAGAGGCTCAGCGTCGCGATGCGCCCGAGCTGGTTGAACATCTCGGCCCAGCTGTCGCCCGTGACGAGGGCGGCGCGCAGATCGGCCGAGCGCGCGGGGATATGCGCGATATGCCCGATCTCGTAGTCGAGCGTCAGGCGGATGATCTCCATGATCGCCGCCTCGTTGCCGTAGCTCTGGCCCCAGCTTTTGAGCAAGTGCTCGGCCATCGCAAGATGGCGGCGGCCCTCGCGCAGATGCCCCTCCATGATCGAGAGATCGGCGAGGTGCTGATGGATGAAATGCTCCAGATAGCCATGCCCGGCGGCACGAAAGGCGCCAATCGCGCGCTGGCCCATGGCGCGCGCCTGCTTCAGGCGGCCGGCGCGGACGAGCACCACCAGCATGCCGTTGTAGTAGAGCCCTTCGAGCAGCGGCTCGTTCAGGGGCAGGCGCCGCTCCGCCAGGGTCCAGCGTTCGAGGTCGTCGCTGTGCAGCGGGTCGCCCAGATGCACCGCGACGAGCAGTTCGTAGATGGTGAAGCGCGCGCTGCGCTCGAAGGTCAGATCGGGGTCGCTGAGATGGGCATGCGCGCGGGCGGCGCGGCCCTTCTTGGCCAGATGGAAGGTGAGCGCGCCCAGGATGCTCTCATGGTGGCGCCAATGCCCGTCCGGCAGGGCGGCCAGCACCTCGGCCAGCGGTGCGTAGCCGTGCTGAAAGACGAACAGGCCCCCGCCCGCCGCCTCGAACAACGCGGTCGCCCGGTCGGCCTCGCCGGCGCGGAAGGCCGCGACGATGGGCTTGGCGATCGGGTTTTCCGGCGTGTCGGACATGGGCGGAGGCTCGCATTGCTGCGGAGCGGGTTCAACCGGCTCTGTCGCGCGCCTGAGACAGGCGGCGCCGGGTCGCCCGCATGCGCGCCGCGCGCGGGCGGTACGGAGGTGGCGTGACCTGTCCGGGGCCGCTTCCGCCGCGCGACAGCGTTTTCCGGCGGCGCGGCCGGTCCGGGACAGGATGCGCGGCGGCGGCCGGGCGGCGCGCCAGGAGGACCCCGTGGGCTTGATGCCGTCGCGGTGCCCGGCCGGCTCTGCGGGGAGGCGCATTGGGGGCAACGCCCGGCATGGTGACGGGCAACTGGCCCGACGTGCCGATCCTCCGCCAGAGCCGCCCCCGGCGGGGCGCTCGGAGGGACTCGCACTTTTTTTGAACCATCCCGCGCGCTGCGCCGACCCTGTCCCATTCGCAAGGCCAATTCCACACCGCGCGCCCGAGGGACGCGCCCGCGCAAGAGGGGACGACGATGACATCGAAGGACAAGATGCTGCTCGACAGCCACTGGTGGACGAAGCAACAGCCCGATGCGCTGAAGGCGAAGAGCGGCAAGGCGTTTTTTAGGGCGCTCGTCGAGTACGAGCAGGCGGTGCGCGCGTTCGAGAAGGACGAGACCGAGGACACCGCGCAGACGGTGCAGCGGAAGATCGACGCCGTGCGGGCCGCGGGGCGCAGTGTCAGGACGCAGGCCGAGACCGAACTGCGCAAGGCCGGGCGGGCCGGCGCACCCGACGCGGAGGCCCTGCGCAACACCGCGACGGCGATGCAGCGGCCCCTGACGGACGCGCTGCGCACCGCCGAAGAGGCGCTGGCGACGGCGGGCGGCGCGGAGGATCTGAGCGCGGAGCTGGAGGCGTACAAGGCCACGCTCTCCGCCGACGTCATGCGGCTGAAGAAGCGCTCGATGTCGTTCGCCTTTGTCCTCACCGGGACGGCGCCGCAGGATATCCGGATCGTCTTCGACCGGAAGGCGGGGGGCCAGAAGCTGGAACGCGGGCTCAAGCAAGAGTTCAAGCGCGGCAAGTTCACGTTTGGCCGGGCGCACATGACGCTCGACGCGGAGACGGCCGAGGCGGTGGGACAGGACACGCCCGGAACGCTGTGGCTGCGGATCGAGGGCAAAGACGTTGCCAACATCGCCCCGCGCCTGAAGAAGCACTTCCGGTATCTGGGCCTGAAGAAGATCAAGGCCGTCGAGCTGCTGGCCTTCGATACCTCCTATTCCAAGCTCAAGGACGCGCTGGACGCCAAGCACGACGCGGCGCTGGCGGCCCATCCGGAGCATGATACGGCGTTGATGGCGATCTGGCGCGAGGCGGAAGCCTTCGAAGAGAACAACCAGCTGGGTCAGGCGACCGCCGTGTTGCGCGACAAGCTTGTGCCGCTCCTGCGGTCGCTGAAGACCGGGGACGCGGCGCAAGACAGCGCGGCCCTCGACCCCGCCGCCGGCGCGCCCGCCGACCGCAAGGATCGCCTGAACAAGACGCTGACCAAAGTGCTCGACCATACGTTCGACCCCAAGGCGCCCACGCGGATCCAGCAGGCCTTCGGGGCACGCGAGAAGGCGCCCGTTGCGCCGAAGACCTTCTTCGACGCCACGAAGGTGACCTTTCCCAAAGCGTCCAAACTGTCCGAGCAGGGCCGCTCCCTGACCCGGGATTGGGCGATCAACATGGCGATGCTGCAGCATCTGGGCGCCGATCTGCCTGCTGACAGCCCGGAGCTGCAGGCCCTGCGCAACCGCCAGCTCGCCTATCTGCTGAAGTTCGCGAACCTCGACAAGAGCGCGGCGTTCCGGTTCCAGACCAATCCGATCCAGTCCGAGCTGTCGGGAGGCGCCTATCACCGGCAGGGTGGCACGGAGCTGACCCGACAGGCCCATGCGATGGTGGCCGACAAGATCGGGGTGCCCACCGAGCGGATGATGCTTGTTTCGACCCCGCGCGCGCTGGAAGAGGTGCGCCGCCAGATGGCCTTCGCCGACGAGTATTCCTGCGAAGACGGGTGGACGGATCTGGATTGCGACCGGGTCGTCACGCAAGCGCTTGCCCTGAACGGGAAGGCGGCCGACGGCGAAGAGCTGACGTTTGTCGATGCCACCGCCGCGCTGAAATCCGCGCTGGCGGAGGGCAAGACCATCCACGAAGCGGTGGGGGAGATCGCGACCAAGATCGAGGCACGCGCCCGGGGCAACGCGCTGTCGCTCAACGGCATGAGCGAGGCGGAGTATGAGCAGCTGTCACACGCAGGGGAGCTCGACGCGGCGCAGACCGCCCGTCTGGATGCCGTGAACAAGAGCCTCGCACTGGCCGAGCACAAGCTCTCATATGTCCGGATTGGGGGCACGGTGATGGTCAAGGACCAGCCCGCCATCGTGATTTATCCCTATGGCGACGCGCATCCACCGGCCCCGGAGGAGCCTGCGGCAGAGAAGGCGCCAAAGGGACGGCGCTGGTTGCCGAAGTTCGGGCGCACCGGTTTCACCATGGCGGAGTTCGACGCGATTGCCGCGTGGTCTCCGCCCGTGACCAAGGCCCTCGAGCTTGGCGAAATGGCCAATCATGGGGGGTTCACCGCCGGGCCGAACCAGCTTCTCGATACGATGCTCAGCCTGGAGCCGAACCCGGTGGAGGTGCTCAAGGCGCTCGGCGTTACGGGCCTGCCCAAGGTCACCTTCCCGGAGATGCGGCTGCAGCCGTTCGATGCGTTCGAAACCGACTTTTTGCAGGATGAGACCGTTGACGCGTTCCGCCAGCTCTCGGCCGCCGGGCCGAACGATCCGGAGCCGCCGGCCTTTGTAAGGGTCAACGTCGATGCGATGATGTCGCTCATTCGCGGGCTCGAAACCGACACGCATTCGGTCAAGCGAAAGCTGGACGATGCCGGTCTGGGCCAGCTCTGGACCTTGGCGATGAACAAGATCCACGCGCTCATGGCCGAAGTGGTTCAGCTGGCCGGAGCAGATCCGGTGTCGATGAAGGCCTTCGTCAATTGCATTGCGCTGATCCAGGAAGAGGTCGTGACCCTCGTCGGGATCGCCAAACCCTATGACGAGGGGGATCTTTCGACCGCGCTCGACGGGGCGATGGTGCCGTTCCCCGAAGGGTTTCTGGAGCGCGGGATCACCGCGGAGTACAGCCTGAAGAACTCCGCCTCGCGCTGCTTTGCATCGGTCCTGACGGCCTGTGAGGACGCCAAGGAGCTGGCGCAGGCCAAAGCCGGGCATCTGGCCAAACGGGGTCTTGAGGTTCTGGTGCAGGGCGGCAGCTATTACGAGCCGAGTTCGGGCCTTTTGCCCAACGCCCGCGAGCACAAGGCCACGAAATCGGACACCGACCCGGCGGAGTTCGACCGGCATGTCGACGATATGGCCGCGCGCGGTGCGAAGATCGACACGTATCTGTGCGAGTTCCACCACAACATCTCGACCGAGAAGAACACCTACGAGGTCGAGGATGTGATCGGTCAGGTCAACACCCTGATCAACAAGCAGGTTATCGCCCATCCCTTTACAGTGGCGATCGACGCCACCATCGGCCAGACCGGCGACGACGCCATTCGCGCGTTCCTGGCGGCGTTTCAGCAGCACATCAAGGCGGGGATGTTCAGCGTCGTGATCTACCGCAGCTGCCAGAAGTTCGAGCAGCTCGGCGGCGACATGTTCAACGGTGGGATGATGTGCGTGATCACGGGCGAGGACACGGATGCGCACGCCCCGCTGCAACGCGCGCTCGACAATGGCAACGAACCGCCGCTCGACGAGAACTTTCAGGGCCTTGTCCATCTGAACAGGGCCGCATCCGAAGATCTCGATGCCTATCGCGCGGCGATTGCCGGAAACGTGCGCAAGCTGACGGATGCGGCCGCCGCCCCGAATACGGCCGTCCCCGCGCACTTCCTGCACACCCCCGCCAACGCCGATCAATCGGTCGTGCAGCTGGCCGTCAGCCACGACGACGCAACACCGTTTCTCGACATCCGGTTCAATGTCGAGGGAGAGACCGAGAAAGCCAAGATCTACCACGAAGTCCGGCGGGCGTTTGAGACGATGTCCAGCGCCGAAGACGATGGGGCGATGGTGGCCGTGCGTGCCTCGTTCGGGTTCCAGCACGGCAATGTCACCCCGATCGACAGCGAGAAGCTGCGCTTCAATCCCGGCCTGGAGGATGACGCGCGTCTGGCGCTCTACTCGCAGATCTTCAAGGATTTCAACGAGGTGATGACGCCGATCATGCAGGATTGGAAAGCCGTCGAAGACGAGTTCGGCGTCGATTGGACGCTCGAACCGAAATACTCCGATCTGATCGTGCCCGCCGTCCGCACCGCGCTGCTGGACCAGTCCCGGATTGCCGACGATGCCAACAGACCCGCAGGGGAGCGGGACATGGCACGCCTCGAACTGATGCGGATCTACGGGGCCAAGAACCCGGGCGGCGTGCTCCGCCTTCACGGCGCGTTGAGCCCGGACTTTCGCGACGGGGCCGAGCATGCGCTCGAAATCGCGCATCTGCTCGAAACCGCGATGGAGGCCCTGAGCGGCGTGCTGAAGCGGCCGGCGCCGGCCGGGGCCGCGCCAGAGGCGGCGGCGCGCGCGCTCACCCCGGATGAACAGGAGCGCAACGATATCGGCTGCCTTGAGAGCTTCCGTGTCTTTGCCAAGCGGAAGGACCCGTTCGGCGTGTGGGACAAACTCCGGGGCATGTCGGCCGAGTTTCGCGCCCGGCCGGAGGTTCAGGCCGAAATCCGCACAACGCTGGAACAGGCCGAAGGCATGGCGGCCGCGATCCGGCGCATCCGGGCGGAGGGGGATGTGAAGACCCCCCGCACCGCCCCGCTGCCCGACCTTGCGGAGTCTGACGCCACCAACGTCCGCTATCTCGAAGAGATGCGGGTGGCCCGGTATCGCAAGGACCCGTTCGGCGTCGCGCGGCTGGTGACCGCGATGACGCCCGCATTTCGCGATCAGGCAGGGATCAAGGAGGAAATCGCCGAGACCCTGCGCGAGATGGACGAGCTGGCGCCGCAATCGGAGATCGTGACCCGGGCCCAGCGGGCGAAGGCCGGCCAAGCCGGGGAGAACGCAATGGGCCGCGTGGAGGAGACGAACCTCGCCCTGGCAGAGACGGAAGAGGCCAACCAGGAGTATCTGGAAACGGCTCGCCGGCATGCGGAGCGCAACGCGTATCGCCTTGTCTGGCGTCAGGTAAACGCGATGTCCCCCGCGTTTCGCGACCGCCCCGAGGTGGAGGCGGAGATCAGGGAGATCCTGAAACGGATGGAGGCGGTCGCCGAGGCCGAGGCGCGGCCGAACGCGCAGGCCCCCGGCGACACCTGGGTCGAGGCCAACCGGAAGGACAAGGCCCAACTGGAGGCGATGCGGCGCGCGGCTCTGGCCAACGACACCACCGCCTTCAAGACCTGCGTGCGCGCGATGACGCCGGAGTTCCGCGCGCGCCCCGAGATCAAGCTGGAGATCGAGATGCTGGTCGCCACGCTGAAACGGCGCCTCGAGGCGCAGCGGCAGGACGACGTCGCCTAGGGCGCTTGCCGAACCGCCCGCATCGCGTGGCGCTGTGCGATCCGGGATCGCGGACGGCGCGACGGGAGCGGGGGGCTCGGTGCGGCGCCAGAGGGGGTCCATGCGTTGGGAGGGCGCCAGCAGCGCGTCGGGCGGGAGGGTGTCGCGGCCCCTGGATCGGCCTGCATGTCCGCGCGGGAGACAGGGGCGCGGGCCGTTTTAGGGCGGACGCGCATGGGCGAAGAAACCCGGCCCAATTGGCTTGCATTCTCATAGGGCGGACGCGCGGGCCCTGAGCTGGGGCTCGACGCCCAGCGGCGCAGGGTGCTGCTCTTCGCGGCGTCCCGCTGACGCGCACGGGGCGTTCCCGGCTCTTGCACGATTCCGCGCGGAAGACGGGCAGATCGGCTGCCCTTTGCGCACACTCCTTGGGCGCGCGATGCAAATTTGCCCACCAAATCAGCATCTTGGGCGGGCGCCGGGGGTGCAATCCGACCGGCCAGCCCAAAAAAACGAACACAGGGCCGCGGCAAACCGGCTAAGGTCTTGCTCGGGGCTGGGCGTCTTCGGCGTCGGAGCCCTTATAATGAGGGGTCATCCATGAAACTGCAGAAGACGATTCTCACCGCAGGGCTTTGCTCTGCCCTCGTGACCGGTGCCGCAGGCGCCGAAACATTGCGTTGGGCCAATGTCGGCGACATCCTCACACTCGACCCCTACGCGCATACCGAAAGCGGCACGTCGTCTTTCCTGCACCACATCTACGAGCCCCTCGTTCGGCGGGATGCCGAGCTGCGGTTCGAGCCCGCGCTCGCCCTGTCCTGGGAGGTGATCGAACCGACCCGGGTGCGGTTCGTCCTGCGCGAGGGCGTGACCTTCCACGACGGCGCGCCCTTCACCTCCGCCGATGTGGTTGCCTCGATCGCGCGCCTGACGCATCCCGATGCCCGCGCGCGGGGCAACATTGCCGGGGTCGAGCGGGCCGAGGCCGTCGACGATTATACGGTGGACCTTGTTCTGAGCGCGGCCGATCCGCTGCTGATCAACAAGCTGACCGGCGTGTTCATCATGGATGAGGAATGGCTTGTCGCCAATGACGCCACGCTGCCCGGCAACACCACGACAGGCGTGGTGACCTATGCCTCCGACAATGCCAACGGGACCGGCCCCTTCATGCTGGAAAGCCGCCAGCCCGATGCGAAGACCGTGCTGAGCGTCAACCCCGACTGGTGGGACACGCCGCTTCATAACCTGACGAGCATCGAATTTCTGCCGATCAACTCCGACGCCACGCGGGTCTCGGCGCTGCTTTCGGGCGAGGTCGATGTGATCACACCGTCGCCGCTGCAGGACACCGAGCGGCTGGAGGCGGCCGAGGGCGTGACGCCGCTGCAGAACCCGTCCCTCCGCACGATCATGTTCGGCCTCAACGTTGCGCGGGACGAGTTGCATGGCGGGGCGGGCAGCGGCTCGAACCCGCTGCGCGACATCCGCGTGCGCGAGGCGCTGTGGCGCGCCATCGACATGGAAGCGATCAACGCGCGCGTCATGCGCGGCAAGGCCCGCATCGCCGGTTCGATGATCGCGCCGCCGATCGAGGGCTACCAGGCCGAGACGGATGTGAAGCCGGACTATGACGTGGAGGCCGCCAAGGCGCTGCTGGCCGAGGCGGGCTATGCCGACGGCTTCAGCACGAACCTCGACTGTACCAATGACCGTTACATCAACGACGAGGAAATCTGCCTCGCCATCGCGTCGATGTGGGCCGGGATCGGCGTCGAGGTCGAGCTGACCGCCCAGACCCGGAGCAACCATTTCCCCAAGGTCGACCGCGGCGAGACCGATATCTACATGATCGGCTGGGCCACGTTGCCGGCGATGGACGGGTTCAGCCCGCTCCGCGCCATGCTGGCCACGCGCGAGGGCGACTGGGGCGGCAACAACCCCAACGGCTATTCCAACGCGCGGGTCGACGAATTGGCCGTGATGTCGGCGTCCGAGGTCGACGAGGAGAAGCGCGTCGCGCTGATCGAGGAGGCCATCGCCATCGCGCGCGCCGACATCGCCTATATCCCGCTGCACCAGCAGCCGTTGAGCTGGGCCGCGCGGGACGCCGTGTCGATCATCCAGTTCCCCGACAACTACTTCCGCGCCTGGCACTACAGCCTGAACTGACGGCACGCCGGTGCTTGCATTCCTGATCCGGCGCCTTGGGCAGGCCTTCCTCGTCGTTCTGGCGGTGGGCCTGCTCAGCTTTCTGATGTTCCGGTTCGTGGGCGACCCCGTGGCATCCATGAGCCGCGAGGACGCCACGGTGGCCGAGCGCGAGGAACTGCGCGAGTCGCTGGGGCTGAACGACCCGGTTCCGGTGCAGTTTCTGACGTTTGTCGGGCGGGCCGCGCAGGGCGATTTCGGGATCTCGTACCGCAACCAGCGCCCTGTCGCCGACCTGATCGCGGAGCGGCTGCCGGCGACGCTGGAGCTGGTATTCGCGGCGACGGTGCTCGCCCTCGTCATCGGCATCCCGCTTGGGGTGATCACCGCGCTCAAGCCGCGGGGCGCGCTTTCGAACCTTGTGCAGGGGGTATCCCTGGTGGGGGTGTCGACGCCCACCTTCGTCACGGGCATTCTGCTGATCCTGCTCTTTGCCGTCACGCTGCGATGGCTGCCCTCCTTCGGGCGGGGCGAGACGGTGGATCTTGGCTGGTGGTCCACCGGTTTTCTGACGGCGAGCGGCTGGCGGGCGATCTGCCTTCCAGCGCTGACGCTCGCTTTGTTTCAGATGACGCTGATCATGCGGCTGGTGCGGGCCGAGATGATCGAGATCCTGCAATCCGACTATATCCGTTTCGCGCGGGCGCGCGGCCTGCCGGAGCGGTCGATCAATTACCGCCTCGCCCTGAAGAACGCGCTGATGCCGGTGCTGACGATCACGGGCATGCAGATCGGCGGGCTGATCGCCTTTGCCATCGTCACCGAGAGTGTCTTTCAATGGCCGGGCATGGGGCTGCTCTTCATTCAGGCGGTGCAGTTCGTCGATGTGCCGGTGATGGCGGCGTATCTGATGTTTGTCGGGCTGGTCTTTGTCGCACTGAACGCGCTGGTCGACGTGACCTATGCGCTGGTCGACCCGCGCCTGCGGGTGCGCGGATGAGCGACGCGGCGAGCCCCTCCGCGCCCGCCGGGCTATGGGGACAGTTCCTGGCCTCGCCCAAGGCCATGATCTCTGCCGCGGTTGCGCTGATGCTTATCCTGTCGGCGGCGTTCGCGCCACTGATCGCGCCGCACGACCCCTTCGCGCTCGGCACGTTCAACCTGATGGACAGCGAGTTGCCCCCGATCTGGGCAGAGGGCGGCGATCCGCGCTTTCTGCTCGGGACCGACACGCAGGGCCGCGATGTGCTGTCGGCGATCCTTTACGGCATGCGCGTGTCGCTGATCGTGGGGTTCGCGGCCGTGGCGATCTCGGCCGGGATCGGCACGCTTCTGGGGCTGCTTGCCGGCTTCCGGGGCGGCTGGCTGGACGCGGTGCTGATGCGCTTTGCCGATGTCATCCTGAGCTTTCCGACCATTCTGATCGCGCTTCTGGTCAGCGGCATTGCACGGGGGATCCTGCCCGATGCACGGCAGGGCGATTACGCCATCTACGTGCTGATCCTGGCCATCGCCATCAACGAGTGGACGCAATACGCCCGCACCGTGCGGGGGCAGACGATGGTCGAGGCCTCGCTCGACTACGTGAAGGCCGCGCGCATTTCCGGCCTGTCGAACGGGCGCATCCTGGGGCGCCATGTCCTGCCCAATATCCTGTCTCCGGTCATCGTGATTGCCACGATCAATCTCGGGCTCGCCGTGCTGGCGGAGGCCACGCTGTCGTTCCTCGGCGTTGGCATGCCGGTCACGCAGCCCTCGCTCGGGACGCTGATCCGCATCGGCAACGAGAACCTGTTTTCGGGCGTCTGGTGGGTGGTGGTGTTCCCCGCGGCGACGCTGGTGATGCTGGTGCTCTCGGTGAACCTTTTCGGCGACTGGCTGCGCGACGCGCTCAACCCCCGCCTTGGATAGCCGGCTGCGCATCCGGGGCCTTGAGGTGCTCTATGGCGGTGCGGCGGCCGTCGACGGAATCGATATCGAAGCCGCCGCGGGAGAAATCGTCGCCGTCGTCGGCGAGAGCGGGGCGGGCAAGTCATCGGTCGGGGCGGCGCTGCTGGATCTGGTGGAGCCTCCGGGCACATGGCAAGCGGAGGAAATGACGCTCGACGGCGTGCCCATCGACTATACCGGCGCCCATATGCGCGGCCGGGATATCAGCGTCATCTTTCAGGATCCCCAGACGGCGCTCAATCCGCTCTTCACGGTGGAAAGTCAGCTTGTCCATATGGTGCGGCATCACCTCGGGCTGTCGCAGGCCGAGGCGAAGCGGCGCGCCGTCGAGATGCTGGACGAGGTCGGCATCGCCGACCCGGAGCTGCGCGTGCGGGCCTATCCGCATCAGTTTTCGGGCGGGATGCGGCAGCGGGTGGTGATCGCCCTCGCCCTGGCCTGCCGGCCCCGGCTGGTGATTGCGGATGAACCCACCTCGGCGCTCGACGTGTCGGTCCGGGCCCAGATCCTGGAGCTGATCCGCGCGATCTGCCGGGAGCGCGGCATGGCCTGCCTGCTGATCACCCACGACATGGGCGCCGTGGCCACGATCAGCGACCGGGCCATCGTGATGCGCCATGGCAAGGCCGTCGAAACGGCGCCGACGGGGCAATTGCTGGCCGCCCCGACCGCGCCCTATAGCCGGACGCTGATCGCCGCCGTTCCGCCCACAGATCGCAGGATCGACAGATTTGCCCTGCCCGATTCAGGGGCCATCGTCAGCGATGCGGGGCTGGAGCGCTGGCTACGCGCGGGCGAGACGAATGCCGGGGCCGTCCCCCTGGCCGTGTCCCGCCTCGGCAAGACCTTCGGCAAGCGCGGCCTTCTGCGGCGCGGCGCGCCGGTGCGGGCGCTCAAGGACGTGTCGTTCGAGATCGGACGCGGCGAGATCTTCGGCCTTGTGGGCGAGAGCGGCTCGGGCAAATCCACGCTCGCGCAGATCGCCGCCGGGTTGCTCCCGCCCGACCTGGGCGAGGTTCGGCTGCTGGGCAAGCCGTTTTCTGCCGCCACGCCCGACCGCGCTCTGCGGGGCTATCGCACGGGCATGCAGATGGTCTTTCAGGACCCGTTCAGCTCGCTCAACAGGCGGATGCCTGTCCTTGAGACGATCATGGAGCCGATGCATGGCGTGCCGCGGGCCGAGGCGCTGCGCCTCGTGCCGGCCCTGCTGGCGCGTGTCGGGCTGCCGCCGGACGTGCTGACGCGCAAGCCGCACGCCTTTTCCGGCGGGCAGCGCCAGCGCATCGCCATCGCCCGGGCGCTCGCCGGGCGACCGAGCCTGCTGATTTGCGACGAACCGACCTCGGCGCTCGATGTCTCGATCCAGGCGCAGATTCTGAACCTGCTGAAAGATCTGCGCGACGATCTGGGCCTGTCGATGCTCTTTATCACCCACGATCTGCCGGTGGTGCGCCAGATGTGCGACCGCGTGGGGGTGCTGCGCGGCGGGGAACTCGTCGAGCTTGGCGCCACCGAGACCCTGTTCGAGGCGCCGCGTGCCGCGTATACGCGCGAGTTGCTTTCCTACCTGCCGCGGCTGCCCGAATTGCAGCCCGCATCCTGACCCGACCCTTCCCAGCTTGATAGGACATCCCATGGCCGACATTCGCATCGACAACGCCACCGTCATCACGATGGACAAGGAGCGCCGCGTGATCGACCTGGGCTCGGTCGTGATCGCGAAAGACCGCATCGTCGCCGTCGGCCCCACGTCGGAGATCGCGGCCGCGCATCCGGCCGAAACCGTGATCGACGGGACGCGCATGGCGGTGATGCCCGGCCTGATCGACGTGCATGCCCATGCCGGGCACGGGCTGATCAAGACGATGGCGGGGGGCAACGGCAAGGCGTGGTTCGAGACCTGCGGCGAGGTCTATACCGTCGCCTCCGATACGCATTTCTGGCATTCCGAGGCGATGCTGGCCGGGCTGGAGCGGCTGAAGGCCGGGGTAACCTGCGGTGTCTCGCTTCTGGGCGGGGGCGACACGGTGATGCGCACCGACGAGCCGATCTATGGCGAGGCGCATCTCGACGCGATCCGCCAGCTGGGCATTCGCGTGGTGATGGCGGTCGGCTCGTGCCGTGCGACGCATCCCTGGACCTACGCCAATTGGGAGAGCGGGACCGCCAAAGAGCTGACCGTCAGCTTCGAGGACCAGATGGCCACCTGCGAGACGCTGATCAAAGCCTATCACGGCAGCGAAGGCGGGCGGCTCAACCTGTGCATGATCACGCCGACGCTGCGCGGCGAGCATCTGGACCATGCCTCCGTCACCGAGGTGGCGGAGATGATCCGCCAGGCCGAGGCGGGAAGCCGGATCGCGCGGGACCATGGCCTGGTCTTCACGCAGGACGGCCACCAGACCGGAACGGTGACCTTCGCCCGGGACAAGATGGATATTCTGGGCCCCGAGATGCTGCTATCGCACGCGACCGATTTCACCGACGAGGAAATCGAGATCTGCGCCGAATACGATCTGAAGATCGCGCATAACACGTCGTCGAACGCGTCCGTGTTCGGGCGGTGCCGGGCGATCGAGCTGATGGATGCGGGCGTGACGGTAGGCATCGGCTCGGACGCCACCGCGCCTGATCGTTCCGCCGACATGCTCCGCCATGTTCAGCACTGCATGCATTACCACCGCCGCCACTTCCGCGACACGCATGTCCTGCCGCCGGGCAAGGCGCTGGAGATGGTGACCATCGACGCCGCGCGCGCCCTTGGCATGGAGGACGAGATCGGCTCGCTCGATATCGGCAAGAAGGCCGATGTGATCGCCATCGACCTCGCCAAGCCGCACCTTTTCCCGCACAACATGATTCCGTTCCGCGTGGCGTATTTCGCCAACGGCGCCGATGTGGACACCGTCATCGTGAATGGCGAGGTGCTGATGCGGGGCCGCGAGGTTGCGACCGCCGATCAGGCCAAGGTGCTCGACGAGGCGCAGAAAGCGACGGAGGTGATGCTGGACCGGACGGGCCGCCATGCGCTTCTGGACCTGCCGGAGAACTTCTTCGGCGCGACGCGCTACTGACGCGTTTCCGGGGCCGTCCCGCACATCCCCGGGTTGCTTCGGGTTGGTCCGCCGGGGACACGCCGACGCTTGAACCCAGGGCCGCCGCGCTGCCGGCCGCAACCTCGCGGGTGCGGCGGCGTGGCTCAGGAGGCGGCAAGCGACGGCCGCGTCGCCGTGAGGGTTGTCTGCAGGACGATTGTCGCGGCGATGGTGAGCAGAACGCCGGGCCATGCCGCCAATGGCGGGAGGCTGTCGCCCAGCATCAAACCAAGGGTGAGAACGAGCGCCGGATTCAGGAACGTGTAGGAGACGACGCGCGTCGGCCCGATCTGGGTGGTGCTCCACTGGAACACGAAGAACGTGACGATGGTGGTGAAGACCGCGAGATACGCGACCCCGGCGAAGACCCCGAAGGGAACGCCGGCCCAATCGACATCTCCGAGGCTGCGGAGCGAGAGGAGAAACAGCCAGACCGTCCCCGTCGCGAGGATCCAGAACGTCATCCTGGCCATGGGCTCGCCCCGATGCAGCACCTTCACCAGCGTACTGTAGGCGGCCAGCGCGACGGTTCCGCCAAGAAAGATCAGATCGCCCGCTCCGATCTTGAGCGCCATGAGGGCCGATGGATCACCGCGGAAGATGACCCAGACCGCACCGGTGGCCCCGATGGGCAGGGCGATGCGCGCGGGCAGCGCAAGCCGTTCCCGCAGCAGGACCATCGAGAAGATTGCCGTTATGATCGGGTTGAGCGCAAAGATCGCCGCTGTGTTCAGCGGTGTCGTGCGGGTGAGGGCGGCGAACATGCACCAGAAGAACACCACGAGGAGCAGGCTGAGCGCACTGTAGCGCAGCAGATCGCCCCATTTCGGGAGCGCGATGCCGACGCGCCAGGCGACAAGCGGGGCGAACAGGAGCGTCGCCAGAGCGAAGCGGATGAAGGTCAGGACGACGCTGTCGAGGCTGCCGGTGACGGCCGCGACGACGGGAAAGGACGTCGCCACGAGAAACGTCGCCAGGAACATCGCCGCGTGCACGTGGAGGCCCGAGCCGACGGAGGCGTTTGCTGTCGTCTTCTGAAACGGCATTCCGCCCTCCTATTCTGCCGCAAAGGTGGCTTTGTGCCGGGGAAACGGGCCTGGAAACGCAATCCGGTCGAGCGGCATCCGGCCGCTCGGCGTCTCGCGGGCACGCAACGCTTCCGGAAGATGCGCGGGGTCGGAGCGCCGTCCGATGGCAATGCCGATTTCGAGGCGGAAGCGCTGCGGGACATCCAGCAGGTGTCGCGCCCGGCCAAACTCCAACCCGGCCATGGCGTGGGCGGCGTAGCCCATGGCGGCGGCCTGCAAGGCAATCTGCGCCCAGGCGGCCCCGGCATCGAAGCTGTTGTAGCGGGCCGCGGCCGCCGGCTGATCCGCATCGCCGGAGATCAGAGTGTCCGATAGCAGAAAGACCAGCGCGGAGGCGTCCTTGGCCCATTGCCGGTTGAACGGATCGAGGACGGAGACAAATCCCGGCCAATGGGCGTGGTCCCGCCGCGCAAAAAGGAACCGCCACGGTTGCAGGTTGTGCGCGGATGGCGCCCACCGGCCCGCCTCCAGAATGCAGCGGAGGTCGCTTTCGGGCATCGCGCTGGCGTCATAGGCGCGGGGCGACCAACGCGTCAGGAAGAGCGGGTCGATGGTGTGATCGGGGGTTCGCGTCATGTGCATTTTCAGGGCCTCCTGGGCCGTCGCGTTGGATGGTGCCCGCGGATCGGCGGCTGGTTTCCATCCTGGGGATGGGGAGGAGGTACTCTCCATCGGCTTGGTGGAGAATGGGCAGCTTGGTGAATTGATACTTCACTGATAGTGTATAATCATGGATCGGATGACAGCGCTTACGGTGTTCCGCACCGTTGCCGAGCTTGGAAGCTTTGCGGCGACCGCGCGCCAGTTGCGCCTATCGCCCGCGGCCATCAGCAAGAATGTCAGCGAGTTGGAGGCGCATCTCTCTACCCGTCTGATCAACCGCACGACGCGCCGGATGAGCCTGACGGAGGCGGGAACGCTCTACCTCGGGCGGGTGGCACAGATCCTGGACGATCTGTCGGCGGCGGACAGCGCGCTCCAGATCGCGCAAAACACACCCTCGGGCACGTTGCGTGTCAGCGCGCCGATGACCGTCGCGCTGATCGGCCTTTCGGAGGCCATTCCCGGGTTTCTGAAGCGCTATCCGGATCTGTCCCTCGATCTCAACCTCGACGATCGCCGGGTGAACCTCGTCGAGGAAGGGTTCGACATGGCCCTGCGGGGCAGCGACAACCTTGAGGATTCAAGCCTCGTCGCCCGAAAGCTCACGACCATGGCGCATGTCGTGTGTGCCGCGCCGAAGTACCTTGACGAGTTCGGGCGCCCGGCCACACCGCAGGAGCTTGCGCGGCACAATTGCATTCAGTTCAGCCTGTCGAGCCACGCGACGCGGTGGTCGTTCCGGAAGGACGGCAGAACGGAGCATGTAGCGATCAGGGGGCGCTACAGCGTCGGGTCCAGCCTTGCGATCCGCGACGCCCTGCGCGCGGGGTTCGGCCTCAGCCTCATTCCGCGCATGTATGTCGCCGAAGACCTGGCCACGGCCCGGTTGGAGGCCGTTCTGGAAACCTGGACACCCAACGAAACGGCTCTTTACGCGGTGTACCCGTCGCGGCGCTACGTTGTGCCCAAGGTTCGCGCGTTCCTGGACTTTCTGGTGGAGCAGCTTGCCGGTTAGAGCGCTGGCCTCGGCCACATGGCGACCTCGTCGCCGCACGAGACCTTCCAGGCAACTCCGGATCTGCCGAGAAACCGGGCGAAGCTGCCCCAATTGGTGGGCTGCTTTGGAAGAATGCCGCGCGGCGTGGCAAAGCGTATTTGGGAGAAGGCTCTTCGGGCGTTTGCGGCGGGTTCGTTCCTTTGAATTGTCGGTATGACGACGGCTTTTTCGGGTTTTGAGCGAGGGAACGGTCGCGGCGCCGAAACAGGGAGGGTCGATCCGGGGAGGCTTCGCGCCGCCGATACCCCGTTTCGAGACGTCCATGCAGGCCTACGACATCCGATGCATGGGCCCGCCCTCATTGCCCGCAAGGGGCGATAGAGCGGCGGTGGTGCAGCCGGCGAGGGGCCCCGGGAAGGTGCCTGAAACCCATGCTCGCCGCTCCCGAGCACCTTCGGCTGCGACCGCGCACTCTGAGGCCCGAAGAGAGATATCCCCCGGCGCGCCCGCCTCTTCGAGATGCAATCAGACAAGATACCTGCTGGCGCGAAGCAACGGCTGTTACCCATCGCCCCGCCTGTCGGTTCGCTCATCGCGCCAGAGGTGCTGGGAGAACCACTCCAGATTCAGCTGCATCCATGCGCGCATTTCCTTGGGGCGTGAGACGTCGTGGCCCGTTTCGTCAAAGAGGACGAGCCGGGCAATGGCCCCCATATCGGTCAGGGCCTTGTGCAGGAGCTGCGCATTCGCAACGGGCACGACTGCGTCGTCCACGCCATGGAGGATGAGAACCGGCGCTTCCTCTCCCGTCACATGGGTGATGGGAGAGGTTGCGGACCAGAGCTCCAGCTTTGCCCAGGGAAGCGACCCGAGGTAGCCTTCCTCGGCAACGCCGGCGATCGAAAGCGCGTAATTCACGCGATTGTCCGAAATGCCCGAGCCGACCGATATGGCCGCGAAGAGATCGGTTGTCGCCGCGGCGAAGGCGGCAAGGTAGCCGCCCCAGCTGTGACCGACGACGCCGATTTGCTGTTCGTCGGCGAGCCCCGTCGCGACGAAGTGCTCGACGGCGGCGGCGATGTCTTGCATCTCGGCCTGACCGGTATTGCCAACGATCAACTGCCGGAAGGACGCACCGTAGCCGGTCGAGCCGCGGTAATTGGGAAACAGGATGCGGGCGCCCCGCGCCAGCCATTGCTCGATCGGGTACATTTGGTTGTGCAATCGGGCCGGGTAGGCGACGTCGCGCGGCCCCCCGTGGAGAACGACGATCAGCGGCGCCCTGGCGCGCGGCGACAGCCCCTCCGGCTGGTACAGGACACCTTCGATCCGGACCGCATCTTCCGTCATCCAATGCACGAGGAACGACGCGTGGTTCGGCCAGTCCGCGAGCGCGCCGCTCGCGTGGGAGAGGCGTTCGGCGCCACCCCCATGGGCCAGATCCAGCCGATAGACCTCCGGTGCTTGCGTGGCCTCGACACCGACAAAGGCGAGCGTTCCGCCGTCATCGGACACGTCCGCCTCCTGCACGCGCAGTTCTGCCGGTGAGATTCGGGCGGCTCGCCCGGTCTCGGGTTCGATCCTGTAGATCAGGCGATCCGTTCCGGAGAGAAACAGGGCCTCGATGCCCTGCACCCCCCAATCGACGAGGAGGGGCTGCGTATCGCGAACGTCCTCCGTGAAGCCGATGCTCAACCGGCGCGCCTGGCCCCCCGTGGTCGGTACGACCATGAGCGCCTTGTCTTCCAGCCAGTCGGACACAACGGTTCTGCCGAACAGGATCTGCGTTCCATCCGGTGAGAAGAGCGGCGTCTCGTCCCAGTGATCGCTCACGACGACGGGCCTGACATCCCCGGTGGTGGTGTCGACGATGGAGATGTCGGAGCGGATCGTGTCCAGGATCAGCGCGCTGTCGGCATGGCTGAAGACGATGTGCCGACCATCGGGGGAGAACGAGAACGCGCGGCGGAGGCCAGCCTCGGAGAACAAGGTCACGGAACGGTCCGACCCGCCGGTCAGACGGCGAAGGGCGTGGGTGCCGTGCCTGCTCGCGCCGCCGTCCTCGATGGCCGCGCCAATGTCCAGGAGCCACAGATGCGCCGCCGGGGGGGCTTCGCCGAC
>JBCDGG010000060.1:0-28201 GCA_038757905.1 Pseudomonadota bacterium
CCAAGCTATCCTTTTACCTTCAACGGGGTGGGGGGCGCGGCCCCCCACGCCCCCCGGAGTATTTGAACCAAGATGATGGGGCATGAAATGGTCTTTGGCGGGGGGCGTGCATGAGCCTGCTGGATGTGCGGGATCTGACGGTGACCTTTCGGCAGGACGGGCGCGATATTCCGGCCGTCAAGGGCGTATCGTTCGAGGTGGGCGAGGGCGAGACCGTGGCCCTGGTGGGCGAGTCGGGCTCGGGCAAATCCGTCACGGCGCTGTCGACGGTGTCGCTGCTGGGGGACAACGCGACCATCGGCGGCTCTGTCCGGTATCGCGGCACGGAGATGCGGGGCAAGAGCGAAGGGGAGTTGCAGCAGGTCCGCGGCAACGACATCAGCTTCATCTTTCAGGAGCCGATGACCTCGCTCAACCCGCTGCACACCCTGGAAAAGCAGATCATGGAGAGCCTTGCGCTGCATCAGGGTCTGGTGGGGGAGCCGGCCCGGCAGCGGGTACTGGACCTGTTGGAGAAGGTGGGCATCCGCGATGCCGAAAGCCGGCTGAGGGCCTATCCGCACCAATTGTCGGGCGGGCAGCGCCAGCGGGTGATGATCGCCATGGCGCTGGCCAACGGGCCGGACCTGCTGATCGCCGACGAGCCGACCACGGCGCTCGACGTGACCATTCAGGCGCAGATCCTCGACCTGCTCTACGAGCTGAAAGAACAGGAGAAGATGAGCCTTCTGTTCATAACGCACGACCTCGGCATCGTGCGAAAGATCGCCGACCGGGTGTGCGTGATGAAGGATGGCGAGATCGTGGAGAGCGGCAAGACCGCCGACATCTTCGCCAATCCGCGCCACCCCTATACCCAGAAGCTTCTGGCGGCGGAGCCCAAGGGCACTGTGGCACCCTTGGAGGAGGCCGGGCAGGATGTGCTGGCCACCGATGGCCTGCGTATCTGGTTTCCGATCCAGCGCGGGTTTCTGCGCAAGACCGTCGGCCATGTGAAGGCGGTCAACGATGCGAGCCTCACCGTCCGTGAGGGGGAGACGCTGGGCATCGTCGGCGAAAGCGGCTCCGGCAAGACGACGCTTGCCCTCGCCCTGATGCGGCTGATCTCGTCCGAAGGGCCGATCGTCTTCCAAGGCGAGAACGTTCAGGGCCGGAGTTCGCGCCAGTTGCGCCCGTTGCGACGCGACATGCAGATCGTCTTTCAGGATCCCTACGGGTCCCTGTCCCCGCGGATGACGGTTGAGCAGATCGTGGCCGAGGGCCTCGGGGTGCACGGTGTCGAGGAGGGCCGCGACAAGCGCGAGCTGGTGGGCGAGATCCTGGCGGAGGTCGGCCTCGACCCCACCGCGATGGACCGCTACCCGCACGAGTTCTCGGGCGGCCAGCGGCAGCGCATCGCTATCGCCCGCGCGATGATCCTGCGTCCGCGCCTGATGGTGCTGGACGAGCCGACATCGGCGCTGGACATGACCGTCCAGGTTCAGATCGTCGATTTGCTGCGCAACCTGCAGGCGCGCTACGGGCTCGCCTATCTGTTCATCAGTCACGACCTGCGGGTGGTGCGGGCCATGTCGCACAAGGTGATCGTGATGAAGCAGGGCGATATCGTCGAGGCGGGCCCCACCGGCGACGTGTTCGACCGGCCGAAATCGGATTACACGCGGCAGCTGATCGGTGCTGCGTTTAATCTTACGCCCGGGCAGGACGTCGCCTAGACTGCGCGTATGAAGATCCTCCTCGTTCATCGAAACTTTCCCGGTCAATTCCGGTATCTTGCGCCTGCGCTGCGCAAGGCGGGCCACAACGTGGCGGTGCTGACATGGGAGGGCAACCAGAACCCCCAGCCGTTGCCGCATATCAAGTACGCCTATGAGATGGGCCCGACGCGGGAGATCACGGCGAGCTATACCGAAAACGCCCTGAACGGTGTGGCGGCGGCCCGGGTCGCGAAAGCCCTGCGTGACAAGACGGGCGAGGTGCCCGACGTCGTATTCGGCATCATCAACTGGGGGGAGACCCTGTTTCTGCGCGAGGTCTGGCCGGAGGCGCGGCATCTCGGATACGCGGAGTTTCTGTACGCCACCACCGGGCTCGATACCGGCTTCGATCCCGAGATGTCGCATTCCGATTTCCTGCGCAACCTGCGGGTCGTCGCCCGCAAGGCGCATCTGCTCCAGGCCGCCGTTCAGGCCGATGCGCTCATGGCGCCGACGAAGTTTCAGGCGTCGACGTTTCCGCCGGAAGTCCGGTCGAAGATGTCGGTCATACATGACGGGGTCGATACAAAGCGGATCGCACCGAAGCCCGATGCCGCGTTTCAGGTGCCGGAGGGCCCACTCCTGCGTGCGGGCGATGAGGTGCTGACCTTCGTCAACCGCACCATGGAGCCCTATCGCGGCTTTCACACCTTCATGCGGGCCCTGCCCCAGGTACTGGCGTCGCGCCCGAATGCGCAGGTTCTGATCGTGGGCAGCGAGACGGGGGGATATGGCCCCGTCTTCTCGAAGGACCAGACCTGGAAAGAGGTGATGCTGGCGGAGGTGGGCGACCGGCTCGACCTGAACCGCGTGCACTTCCTCGGCCGGGTCTCCTACGAGGATTTCCTGAGCGTGCTGCAGGTCGGCCGGGCGCATGCCTATCTGACCTATCCGTTTGTGCTTTCGTGGTCGATGATGGAGGCCATGAGCGTCGGTGCCCATGTCGTCGGCTCCGCGACGCCCCCGGTGCAGGAGATCATCGCCGATGGTGTGAACGGCACCCTCGTCGATTTCTTCGATGTCGACGGCTGGGCCAGAACCCTGACCCACGCCCTCGCCGAACCGGAGGCTTATGAGGCGCGCCGGGCGGCGGCGCGCCAAACCATCGTCGACCGGTACGATCTGAAGTCCGTCTGCCTGCCGAAGCTGATGGATTTCGTACTGAGCGCGGGCGTGCGGGCCGAGCACGGGGCAACTGCGACAGCCTGAGCCAGCGTGTGGCGGGCGAGAGGGTCGGGGCAGCAATCCAGCCTTCGCGACGATCTTTGGCAAGATCTAGAAAACCTGAAGCGCGCTGCGCAACCCCCCGAAGCGCGCTGCGCAACCCACCGCGCGGAGCGGCGAAAGTGCCCAAGTGTGATCGCGCCCCGGCGGGCGCTTCGTCGACCGCCGGGGTCTCGCCCAACTGCCAGAGAACGGAGCCAGTGAACAGGCGCTGCAGGTCTTCCGGACGCGGCCCTACTCGGCGGCCATCTCGTCGGGCCAGCCGCTGACGGCCTTGACCTCGCAGAACTCGTCGAGGCCCCACGCGCCGCCTTCGCGCCCGTTGCCCGAGGCTTTGACGCCCCCGAACGGCGAGCCCTGCGCCCGGCCGCGCCCGTTCATCTCGACCATGCCGGACCGCAGCAGACGCGCGAGCCGGGCCCGCCGTGCCCCGTCGCCCGATTGCACGTAGTTCGTCAGCCCGTACGGCGTGTCGTTGGCGATGCGTACGGCCTCATCCTCGGTGTCGAAGGGGATGATCGACAGGACCGGGCCGAAGATCTCCTCCCGCGCGATGGTCATGTCGTTGGTGACATCGGCAAACACGGTGGGCCGCACGAAGTAACCCCGGTTCAGGCCCTCCGGCCGGCCCACCCCGCCGGCCACAAGGCGCGCGCCCTCGTCGATGCCCTTTTGGATCAGGCCCTGGATCTTCGTCCACTGCACCTCGGAAACGACCGGGCCGATATGGCGGCCCTGCTCGTGGGCGCTGGCGACCTTGGTCGCGTCGGCCGTCTGGCGCGCGATCTCGACGGCCTCGTCGTAGAGGGAACGCTCAACCAGCATGCGCGTTGGAGCATTGCAGGATTGGCCGGTATTGTTCATCACCTGCCGCGTGCCGCGTCGCACGGCGCGTTCGTCGGCGTCGGCGAAGATCAGGTTGGCGCCCTTGCCGCCCAGTTCGAGGCTGACCCGCTTCAGCGTGTCCGCGGCCGCCTTCGTGATGGCGACGCCCGCCCGGGTGGAGCCGGTGAACGAGATCATGTCGATGTCCGGGTGCCGGGACAACTGCGTGCCGACACCGGCCCCATCGCCGTTGACCATGTTGAAGACACCGGCAGGCCAGCCCGCCTCGTCCACCATCTCGGCAAACAGGACCGACGAGAGCGGCGCGATCTCGGACGGTTTCAGCACCATCGTGCAGCCCACCGCCGCCGCAAACGCGACCTTGAGCGTCACCTGGTTCATCGGCCAGTTCCACGGCGTGATCATGCCGACGACGCCGATGGGCTCCATGACGATCCGGTCTACCGGCGCGTCCGGCCGCAGCATCCGCACCTGTTCGAACCGCTTGGCCTGGGCAATGGCATCTTCCAGGTGCCAGCTTCCCGCGCCTTGCTGTTCCCCACGCGCCCAGTCGATCGGTGCGCCCATCTCCAGGCTCATGGCGCGCGCCATCTCTTCCTTGCGCGCCTCATAGGCCTCGTAGAGCCGCTCCAGATGCGCGATCCGCGCAGACATCGGCAGCGCCGCCCAGGCCGGAAACGCCGCGTGCGCCGCCGCGACCGCGGCATCCGTATCGGCCTGATCGCCAAGGGAAATGACCGCGACCTCCTCCTCGGTCGAGGGATCGATCACGGCAAAATCACGGGGCGCCGCAGGCGCCACCCACGTGCCGCCGATGTAGAACTCGCGCTTCTCGATCATTGGAAACCCTCCATGTCCGGGGCCTAGGGTGACATCCGTCCGCATCCGCTGCAATGGCCTGCGGGGTCTTGCGTTCGCGCGGCCGCAGCGTCACATCGACCTTCATCACAGCAGCGAAAGGGAGCGTAACCATGGCATTGCGCATCAACGATATAGTGCCCGATTTCACCGCTCAAACGAATGTGGGCGAGATTTCGTTTCACGAATGGATCGGCGAGTCCTGGGCGATCCTGTTCTCCCATCCTAAGGACTTCACGCCGGTCTGCACGACCGAGTTCGGCGCCGTCGCACAACTCGCCGCGGAATGGGAGAAGCGGGGTGCGAAGGTGATCGGCGTTTCGGTGGACGGGGTCGACGATCACCGCAAGTGGATCAGCGATATCGAGACGGTGGGCGGCGCTGCTGTCACGTTCCCGATGATCGCCGATGACGATCTGCATGTGTCGAAGGCGTTCGATATGCTGCCCGCCGATGCCTATCTGCCCGACGGACGCACGCCCGCCGACAGCCAGACCGTGCGGTCGGTGTTCATCATCGGGCCGGACAAGCAGCTGAAGCTCTCGATGACCTACCCGATGACCGTCGGCCGCAATTTCGCCGAGGTCCTGCGCGCGCTCGACGCGCTCCAGACGTCTGCGGGGCACGGCGTGGCCACGCCGGCCGACTGGACCGTCGGCCAGGATGTGATCATCCCCGCGGCCGTGAGCGATGCCGAGGCCACGGAGAAATTCGGCACGTTCGAGACGGTTCTGCCCTATTTGCGGAAGACAAAGCTGCCGGCCTGATCCGGTGCAGATCACAAAATTGCGTTCTGATCGGCGCAAATCGAGCCCATTTGGCGGGTAGGTGTGACCGCGATGCACTTGCGCGGCGGGGTTTTGCGTGGCCACTAGGAACATGTGACCCAAGAAACCCTGTCGGGCAGAGCGAACAGAACTTGGAGACACCGATGACGACGAGACGTCAGTTCCTGGGTCAGACCGCCGTAATTGCGGGCGCTCTGGCCGCACCCGCCATAGCCAACGCCGCAGCGGAGCCGTTCCAGCTGTCGAGCCGCTGGCAGCCCAAAACCGTGCGCGTGAAGCAAAGCCTGCCCGCGGGCGAGATCTTCGTCGTGACCGGACGCCACTACCTCTACCTCACCATGGGCGATGGCGAGGCGTTGCGCTACGGCGTGGCCGTGGGTGCCGAGGGCCTGAATTTCCGTGGCTCCGCCGTGGTCGCCCGCAAGGTCGAGTGGCCCTCGTGGCGGCCGACGCCGGATATGATCGAGCGTGAGCCCGCCAAGTACGGCCCGCTCGCGGATGGTATGGAGGGCGGGCCCAACAACCCGCTGGGGGCCCGCGCGCTCTACCTGTACCGCAATGGACGGGATACGGCGTACCGCATCCACGGCACACCTCAGCCCTGGTCTATCGGGCGTTCGGTGTCATCCGGCTGCATCCGCATGACGAATGAACACGTGGCCGAGCTTTATGAGCGCGTGCCCATGGGCACGAAGGTGACCGTCTACTCCTGACTGCAGGCCCGCGCCTGCATCGCCTCCAGCATTGCGCCGGCCGAGACGTTAGCCTCGGCCGGCGTTTCTCATGCGGAATAGCAGGGCATCGTCCTTGACGGCCATGGCCCGCCGGCACGTGGCCGTCCTCAGTATCCCAGCGCAATCCCGTCCTTGCGCGGGTCCGACGCGCCGACTAGCAGCCCCTCTGCCAGATCCAGGCGGATCGCCTGGGCACCGCCGATGGGTTGCGGCGCTTCCTGCACGTTCTGCCCGAGGGCCGCGAGCCCGTCGAACACGGCCCGGTCGTACCCCCGCTCGACGAACAGGGCGCCCTTTGCGATATCGGCAAAGGCGCGGGGCCCATCCAGCGCGTCCTGCAGTTCCATGCCATAGGCCACGAGATTGGTGATCAGACGCGCGTGCCCGGTCGCCTGATAGGGCCCGCCCATCACGCAAAACGGCATGGTCACCTCGCCGTTGCGCCGGACCATGCCCGGCAGGATGGTGTGCATCGGGCGCTTTCCGGGGCCGTACTCGTTCGCGTGGCCCGGGATCAGGTTGAAACCGGAGCCGCGATTGTGGAACAGGATTCCGTATTCCGGGCTAGAGATGCCGGAGCCGAAATCGTCAAAGATCGAGTAGATGAGCGACACGACCATGCGATCCCGGTCAACGATCGTCAGGCAGATCGTGTGCTTGTGCATCTCTTCGGTCAGCGGTGCCACGTCGCCCATGGCGCGGGACGGGTCGATGAGGCTGGCCAGGCTCGCGCCCAGGCCGGGCCGCTGCAGGCGGCCGGGGTCGGGCATGTGGGCGAGATCTGCGATGAAGCGATTGCGGGCGTCGTAGGCCAGCTTGGTGGCTTCGGCCTCGATATGGGCGCGTTCGGTGCCGAACGGGTCCATGGCGGGCAGATCGAACGCCTTCAGGATGTCGAGGAGCAGCAATGCCGCCGCGCCCGTGCCATTGGGTGCATGTTCCAGAACTTCCCAGTCGCCATAGGTGCCGGAGATGGGCGTGCCCCAGTCTGAGCGTGTCGCGGCGAAATCCTCTGCCGTGTGCGGAGCGCCGTCGAGGGCGGCGAGCATGTCGGCGGCGACGTGGCCCTCGTAGAAGGCCGATCTGCCGTCCCGCGCGATGCGCCGCAGCACCTCTGCCTGGCCAGGCGCGCGAAAGCGCGTTCCGGGCGCGGGCGCGGCACCGTTCACAAGGAACTGTGCCCGTGCGGGCCCCTGCAGACGCTGCGCGAACATCGCCCAGTCCGCAGCCACGCGGGGCGCCACGGGGACGCCCTCCTCCGCATAGTGGATGGCCGGGGCGAGGCATCGGTCCAGTCCGATCTTGCCGAACCGCTCCGACAGGGCGCAGAAGCCGTCCACGGCGCCCGGGATGGTCACGGCGGCCGGCTGGTCTCGGGGCATCGCGTCAAGGCCCGCCGCCCGGAGCGCGTCCGCGCTTGCGGCCTGCGGCGCGCGGCCGGAGGCGTTGATCGCCACGATGTCCGCGCCCGGGCCCGGCTGGACCAGGGCGAAGAGATCGCCCCCGAGGCCGGTCATCTGCGGCTCGCAGATCCCGAGGAGCACGGCAGCGGCGATGGCCGCATCCGTGGCGTTTCCACCGGATTTCAGGATGTCGATTGCCGTCGCAGAGGCCAACGGGTGAGACGTGGCGCACATGGCATTCGTTGCGTAGACGGTCGAGCGACCGGGCATCTGGAAATCGCGCATGGTGTCCTCCTCGATCTGAGGCAGGACGGCTAGTGCGTTTTGGAGCTGAGGGAAAGACCTCGGCGCCGCGTACTGGGTGGGGGCAATAAAAACGCGACGCCGAGGGAAGCCTTTGCAGCTACGCGTCCGGTATCCAGGGCGCAGGTGGCGCGGATCGGGAAGAATTCTGTCCTTTGTGTGTCCACCGGGAAGAATTCTGCGCGCTTCAGGCCGTAGCCGCGTGCCGGGTTCCGGATTGTGCGCGCGCAGATCGGCGGTGGCCGTCGATGCGCGGGTTCGGGTTGTGGCGGAGCGTTTGGACGTCAGGCGCGAGCCGTCGTTGAGGGCAAGAGCATCGGGTTGCTCCGTCGCGCGCGATCGGTCGTGGCTGTGAGAGGGGAGATGACAGCGCGCAGCTGGCGTCCTTATGGCGACTGGGACGCATGGCGACAGAAGGGCGGCGAGAGATGTGCGCGACAAGCGTCCATCGTTCGCGGTTGCGGCCGCGTCGCGTACGCGACAGGGCCGTGCCCGACCGGCGGAGTGTCAGCCCTGCGCGGTGAGCGGCAGCGCGAAGTAGAGCGCGTTGAGTGCGCCGATCCGCTGATAGCGGAGGTCGCATGTCAACTCGTAGATCATCGACCAGCCAAACCCCCCTTCGGGCAGAGACAGCAGCGCGACGTCGACCCCGTCGCCAAGGGCGCGGTGCGTGGGCAACTGACCCTCCGGCATGGGGCATCCCCCATCGGTGAGCTTGCAGGCGATCCAGCCGTCCAGATAATCCAGCTCCAGCAGGATCCATCCGTCGTGCTCGTCGAGATAGGCGTGCTCGACGATGTTGTTAAGCACTTCGGCCAGCACGATCTCGAGCGTCGCGCAATCGGCGGCATCCAGCCTGAGCGCCTGCAGCGTCGTACACAGAGAAGCCAGGACATCGCGCACATCGCTTGGCCGGCTGGTGATCTGCTCCATCAGTGTCGGACAAAGGCGGCGGGCCGCACGGATATCGGCGCTCGCAATGCCGTCGCGCGGGCGACAGGCCCCGATGGCGGGCATCTGGGCCCACGCATGGGCGGCTTCCCTCCGGTGTCGTGCTGCATGCGCCGCTGATTGGTGCGGCGGAGGCAGCGGCGCCGCGTCTGCGGTGCGGTTCTGCGTCGGTTGGCCAATCGCGCCGGGGGGCGTCATGCGCGTGTCCGGCGGCGGGTCGGCGGGCCCGGGCGTGTCGGCACGGCCCGGCAGGACACTTGGCGCCTCGGAGCTTGCGCCTTCGGATAGGGATGCGCCGCCTGTGAAGCTGTCGGCCGGTATCCGGACGAGCCGGTCTGTTCGAAACCTTGCCATGTGAGGCATTGTTGCTTGCGGGGCCGCTTAGGCCGCGCTTGTTCCATGTGCGTGCCCGGGCGCATGGGCGGCGTCGAGCGAGGCGTGGATCGTGAAGACGGTGTCCATCCGTGTCAGGCGGAAGACCTTCACGACCTTGGGGGCCAGCCCCGCGAGTTCCAGTCCCTGGCCGCCTTCCAGCGCCTTCATGGCCGATACGATTGCGCCGAGCCCCGACGAATCGATGAAATCGACCGCCTGCATGTTCAGGATGACACGGCCCGACCACCCGGCCGTCGCTTCGCGCATGCTGTCCTTGAAACGTATGGCGGCGGCGGCGTCTATCCGTTCGGACGCGATCGAAATGACGCGCACGTCGCCCGCTGTTACTGCACTGAGTTCCATTGCACTCTCCAACCCTAGATCGTCGATTGACCCCTCAATCGGTTCGCACGCTGGACGACAAAAGTTAGCATTCGGTGTCTGTCGCGCAGTTTTGCGCCCCGCCACGCTCGGCACTGCAAGGCGCTCCGTCGATCCGCCGGACCTTTCGGAAGGCGGGCTGCTGTGTCAGATCTCGGGTGATCGGAGTGCATCTTGCGCAGGCCCGTTCTCTGGATGCACGGCGATCAAGCACTCGGACCGGGAGGTGTCGTCATGGTGGATTATGCAGCTCTTTCAAAAACCTGCGCGGCTCTGACCGAAGGCGAACACGATCCCGTCGCCCTCATGGCGACCCTTGCGTGCGAGATCCACCATGCCGATGACCGCTTTGACTGGACGGGTTTCTACCGTGTTGTGGCGCCGGGCGTTCTGAAGATCGGCCCTTATCAGGGTGGCCACGGATGCCTGACCATCCCGTTCGAGGCCGGGGTCTGCGGTGCCGCGGCCCGCACGCAGGAGGTGCAGATCGTCGACGATGTCGACGCGTTTCCCGGGCACATCGCATGCGCCTCGACAACGCGGTCGGAGATCGTGCTGCCCGTCTTCGGCCCGGGGGGCCGCTTGGTGGCCGTGCTCGATATCGACAGCCATCAGCCCGCGGCCTTCTCGGACGACGACGCAAAGGGGCTGGCGGCGATCCTTCATGCCACCTTTTCCGACGAAGGAACCTGGCGGTGAGCTTTGACGGCTGGGTCGTCTTCGCGACATTCTGGGCCCTCTTTGTCACAACACCCGGGCCGAACGCGGCCAATTGCATCCAGAACGGGATGAGCCTGCCGTTCGCCAAGGCGCTGGTGGGCGTGCTGGCCATCCTCACGCAGGCAACGGTGTTCCTGATCGCCTCCGCCGCGGGCGTTGCGGCCCTGATCGTGGCTGCGCCGCAGGTCTTCTTCTGGGCCCAGATCGCCGGCGCCGTCGTGCTGATCTGGCTGGGTGTCCGGGCCTGGCGACGCGCGGCGCTGCCGCTGGAGGCGAGCCCGCCGCCCGCGCGGCTGCAGGACGTCTACTTCAAGGCCCTTCTGATCGCGACGGTCAACGCCAAGAGCCTTGCGGGCTATCTGGCGGCGTTCACCCAGTTCGTCGAGCCGGGCGTGCCCATGGCAGATCAGCTATCGGTGCTGATGCCCACGGCGCTCGCCCTCACGACGCTGAGCTATGTCGGCTACACCGCGCTCGGCGCCGGCCTCGGACGCATGGTCCTCGGGGCGCTTGGCAATCTGGTCTTGCGGCGCGGGCTGGCGGGGTGCTTTGTCCTTTATGGACTGGCGCTCGGCGCCGCTGCGATCCCGGTTGGAGCACGGACATGAACGACGAACGACGGACGGGGGCGTGCCTCTGCGGCGCGGTCTCCTTTACGGTGCAGGGGCCCATGCGGTCTGTCTCGGTGTGCCATTGCGGGCAGTGCCGGGCGATGTCCGGACACGCCTGGGCATCGGCCGTGGCGCCGCGTGCGGCCATCTCCACGCACGGAGACGTCACTTGGTTCCGATCCAGCGCCGTGGCGGAGCGCGGCTTCTGCGCGCGCTGTGGGTCCTCGCTGTTCTGGCGGATGGATGGGCAAGACTTTCAGTCGGTCGCTTTGGGCGCGTTGCAGGCGCCGACCGGCCTTTCGCTCGAAAAGCACATCTGGGCGGCGCATAAGGGTGATTACTACCAGATCGCGGACGGGCTTCCGCAGCTGGACGAGGAGTAGGTGCCGGACGCGCCCTATCTTCCCCCTCATGGCCCGATCCGCATTCTGCACCAGGATGCAGACCTACTGGTGGCCGACAAACCTCAGGGCCTGCTTTCCGTTCCGGGAAAGGCGGCCGGGGGAGCAGAGTGCCTGCTCGCGCGGCTGGAGGAGATGGTTCCCGGAACCCGCCTCGTCCATCGGCTGGACCGCGATACCTCCGGCGTCATGGTCTTTGCGCGGCATGCCCGGGCGCAGCGCCATCTCGGGCTGCAGTTCGAGCGGCGCCATGCGGAGAAGGGCTATGTCGCCCTCGTTCACGGCGCACCCAGCGATTCCAGCGGCGAGATCGACCTGCCGTTGACCGCCGACTGGCCCAATCGCCCGCGGCAGAAGGTGTGCCATTACAGCGGCAAGGTCGCGCGCACGGCGTGGCAGGTGATCGGCCGGCATCCACTCGGCGTGCGGCTTGAACTGCGCCCCGAGACGGGACGCTCCCACCAGTTGCGCGTGCACCTTGCTGAGATCGGGCATCCCATTCTGGGTGACCCGCTCTATGGGCCCTCCGGGGGGCGGGATGCCCGCCGGATGATGCTGCATGCGGCGCGCCTCGGCCTGCGCCATCCGACGGGCGGCGCGGCTGTCGCCTACACGTCGCCCGCGCCGTTCTGAGCGGATTTGACCCGAATCGTCTCCTGAGCGACGCTGGCGCATCCGCTCCCGGAAGGATCCGACGATGAGCGACGCCCGGACAACGACCCAGCTTAAGCCGAAACCCAAGACGCGGACCGAGAAACCGCGGCTCTACAAGGTGATTCTGCTGAACGACGATTTCACACCGCGGGAGTTCGTGACCAAGGTTCTGATGTCGGTGTTCCGGATGAGCGAGTCCGAAGCCATGGGCGTCATGCTGACGGCGCATACGAAAGGGGCCTGTGTCGTCGCGGTCTACACGCGCGAGGTGGCCGAGACGAAAGCGAAACAGGCCACGGGCCTCGGGGCGGAGCGCGGCTATCCGCTGGCCTTCACGACGGAGCGGGAAAACTGACCGCCCCTCCGTCCGCCCGGCCTGCGTGCAGGTGCCCGCCCTCTCCCAAATCGCGCAACGCCGTGTGACCCGCTCACGCAGGTGTGCCCCCTTGCGCACATTGCCCTCTTTCGCCCTGGCGGCGTCGGCGCTAAAGGGCTTTCACCAACCTCACAAGGACAAGGATCATGGGTTACCGGATCGCCGTCGCGGGGGCCACGGGCAATGTGGGCCGCGAAATGCTGAACATCCTCTCGGAGCGGGCCTTTCCCGCGGACGAGGTCGTGGCGCTTGCGTCGCGCCGCTCGCTCGGGACAGAGGTGAGCTACGGCGATACGACGCTCAAAACGAAAGACCTCGACACATTCGACTTCGAGGGCTTCGACATGGCGCTCTTCGCCATCGGCTCGGAGGCCACGAAGACCTATGCGTCCCGGGCCGCCGCCGCGGGTTGCGTGGTAATCGACAACTCGTCGCTCTACCGCTACGACCCCCAGGTGCCGCTGATCGTGCTCGAGGTGAACCCGGATGCGATCGAGGGCTATCGCGAGAAGATGATCATCGCGAACCCGAACTGTTCCACCGCGCAGATGGTGGTGGCGCTGAAGCCGCTGCACGACCGCGCGCGCATCAAGCGCGTCGTGGTCAGCACGTACCAGTCCGTCTCCGGCGCCGGCAAGGAGGGGATGGACGAGCTGTGGGATCAGACGAAGGCCGTCTACAACCCCACCTCCGAAGTGCCGCCCGCGAAGTTCCAGAAGCAGATCGCCTTCAACGTCATCCCGCATATCGACGTCTTCATGGAAGACGGCTCGACCAAGGAAGAATGGAAGATGGTGGCCGAGACGAAGAAGATCGTCGACACCTCCATCAAGGTCACGGCGACCTGCGTGCGCGTGCCGGTCTTCGTCGGACATTCGGAAGCGGTCAATATCGAGTTCGAGGAGTTCCTCGACGAGGACGAGGCGCGCGACATCCTGCGTCAGGCCCCTGGGATCATGGTGATCGACAAGCGCGAGCCCGGCGGCTACGCGACGCCGATCGAGTGCGTGGGCGATTTCGCGACCTTCATCAGCCGGATCCGCCAGGATTCGACGATCGAAAACGGCCTGAACCTGTGGTGCGTCTCCGACAACCTGCGCAAGGGGGCCGCGCTCAACGCCGTGCAGATCGCCGAATTGCTGGGGCGCCGCGTCCTGCAGATGGCTTGAGGGCGCGCGTTCTCGCAGTGGACAGGCGCGCCTGACGGCGACACGCCGCAAGGCAGACGCGATGCTGTGGGCCCGGTCTCTGGGCCTGCCGCTCTATCGCCCTGTATGCTGGTCCAGAAAACCAAACTGCGTGAAGAGGCTCGTCACCAGTTCATCGTGATAGAGCGTATTGGCGTTCCACTGATTGCGCAGCGCTGGCAGCTTCTTCACCAGCACTGAGATCTCTTTTTCGAGCTTCTTCACCGCGTCCTTGTCGACGGGTTTCTTTTTCTTCAGGGCGGCCAGTTCGTCGTCTTTGTCGGCAAGCGGGTTCAGAACGGCTTCGCATTGACTGTAGATCTTGAGCATATCTGCTTTGGCCTTTGGAAACTCGCTCTTCAGAAAGTCGAGATCCTGCTGGATCGCCTTCACCTTCTTGGTGTGTTTCGAGTGTTCCGCATTCACCGTTTTTGTGCGGTTTTCGATCTTCACGCGTTGCTGCGCGATCTCGGCAAGCGATTTGCGGTAGTTTGTGTTCGCCATGGGTCTTTCCGAAGTAACTGATGAAACAGGTGAAATCGTACCAGTATTGGTGAGTCGTGAGAAGAAACGCGCGCGGGCGTTCTGCCCTACAGCATCGCGCGTGACGGTGGCCTTATGTGCCGAACGGGGTCCGGCGGAGGGCGGTGGCCACGTCCGGCTGTCCCTACGCGTAACGGCTGTCTTGCGCGGCGGAAGCGTGGGTCGTTCCGGTGGTCGACGGTCGGGCGGGTCTGGCTGCGGCGTCGGCGGGAGAAGACGGATCAGCTTCCTTCGGCCAGCGTCTTGAGGTTCGCCAAGCCCGCCTCATAATCCGCGCCGACCCAGTCATCCATCATCAGGCCCATCCAGCGGCCGATGGGGCCCGCGCCCATATCGGCGTCCAGGCCCCAGGTCACCGAGGTGCCGTCGCCCGCCGCGGTGAGGTCGAACCACGCCTCGCCACCGCCCATATCGCCGAAGTCCAGCGCGGAGCGGACACGGGTCGGCGCGACGCTTTCGATGATCTCCTGGCTGCCGGAGCCCACCTGCGGATCGTCGGACGCCCATTCCAGTCGATTGCCCACACCCTCCTCCGGGCCGGAATAGGTCGTCTGGACGTTCGGATCTATGCCCAGCCAGGGCGACCATTCCGCCGCGCGTTGCAAGCTGTTGATATGGGGAAAGACAGCCTCCGGCGTGGCGTCGATCTCGATCGAGCGCGAAACCTCGACAGTGCGAGGCAGCAGCATCCCGATCCCCGCCAGCACGGCAATCAGGACCACGAGACCAATCAGAATCCGGCCGATGAGCCGCATGACATTCCCTCCCTCAGGCGCACATACGTTGCGGCGGAGCTTATCACGGATTGATGGCGGACCGTAGGACGGAACGGCCGGGCGAGCGGAAATCGCGCCCCTGCCGGATTCGCGGCGACGCGCGTCACCCGGCGGGCAGGAACCGGAGGGAGCCGTCCGCCCAGAGCTCAAGCCGCGCCGCGCCACGGACGAGCACTTGCCGGTGCGGGCTGCTCAGGGCGGGAGCATCCTCGAACCCGACATCCGCCAACAGATGTGGCGCGCTCCGCGCGAGGCGCTGCAAGGCGTGTTCCGCCGTTTCCGCGCCAGCGCGCCCATCGCCCCACAGATCAGTTTTCATGATCCATCCCGTTGCGAATGTGCGAAGGCCGACGGGCGCTGGCATCGTTGATTCACGGAGGGTCATTGGCTTCTATTCATCATTGTCGCATTCTGTGTTATCCAGTTTCGGGATTTCCGGTGCAGACACAAATCAAGATCCTTCCACAGTTGGATTAGGAAAAATGATCCAAATCTCAAGCCGCCTCCCGCCACTGAACGCCCTGCGCGCCTTCGAGGCGGCTGCCCGGCACAACGGCTTCGTGGGCGCGTCGGAGGAGTTGCACGTCACCCGAGGCGCGATCAGCCGGCATGTGAAGCTGCTCGAAGAGCACCTCGGCGTGCAGCTCTTTCGCCGCCATTCCCGCGGGATCGATCTGACTGAAGCGGGCCGGCGGCTGCTTCCCGTTCTGACGGAGGCGTTCGAGCGCATCGGCCGCGCGGCCAGCCAGCTGTCCGCCGACGCGGCCGATCTGAAGATCATCTGCCCGCCTGCCACATCCGTCCGCTGGCTCATCCCCCGGATCGCGCACTTTCGCGCGCGCCATCCCGATCTGCGCGTGCGTCTGACCACGGATTTCACCGGTGAGCAGGGGTTCGACAGGTTGGCCTACGACGTCGCCTTCTCGGTGGAGCACTGGCCGCGCAACAAGGTCGATATGGAGATGATGACGCTGTTTCCCGTGCGTCTGACCCCGGCCTGCACGCCTGCGCTCCGCCATAGCCTGCGCCACCCGTCGGACCTGAAGCAGCACACGCTCCTCCACGAGACGAACCGGCGGCTCGATTGGTCGGCGTGGCTGGAAGCCTTCCCCGAGGCCGGGATCGACGCGAACCTCGCTGGCGAGGTTTTTTCCAACCTCGATCTGGCGATGCGCGCTGCGGTGCTTGGCTCTGGCGTCGTGATGGCCGATCTCGTCCTCTGCCAGGAGGAACTGTCGACCGGATCGCTGGTCGCGCCCTTCCCGGATCTGGTCTGCCCCTCGCCGCTGGGCGATGTCTGCCTGATCGGCGCCAGGGAGCGTTGGGACGATCCGAAGGTGCGCGTCTTTCGGGAATGGGTGGCCGAGGTCGCCGCTGCGGAGACGGCCGCGGGCAGCCTGGCCGGTAGCGGCGAGCCGCGGGCCTGACGCCGGGCTGGGTGCGCGACACTGTTCGTGCTCCGGGACGCGGATGCGGATCGTGCGAACGTCTGTCGCAAAGCAAAAGCCAAAGGCCGGAACTCGTGGCCCAATCTGGAGCGGCCGTTTCCCCGCTGCTAACAGACGGCCGTCAGGGCTTGCTTCTTTCGGATACGGATGCCCGTGGCAGGAAAGCGCCTGTCAGAAGCGCTCGGCGCGCAGCACGTCGCAATCGCTGATGCTCACCACGCCGATATGGCTCTCCACCACGTCGAAGGCCGCATCGAGCAGCGGGTCCAGCCGCTCGGGCCGGATGATGCAGACGAACGCCACCATGCCCGCGGCGCGGCTGACCTGCCCCTCACGCGTCCAGGCACCAGAGCGGCCCGAGCCCGCCAGAACCGGCAAAACGGTGTATCCCGTGACACCGGCCTCTTCGAGGGCGCGGCGCAGCCGCCGCTCCATCGGTGCTTCGATGATGATTTCGACGCGTTTGGCCTTGTGAGTTTGCATGGGGTCAACCTCCGGTCAGGGCGAGGGCCACGGCGATGTAGACCGGGATGCCGATGGTAAGATTGAAGGGAAAGGTGACGCCGAGAGAGAGCGTCAGATAGATCGACGGATTGGCCTGTGGCAGGGCCACGCGCATCGCTGCGGGAACCGCGATGTAGGAGGCCGACGCCGACAGCACCATCAGAAGCGCCACGCCCCCCGCCGACAGGCCGAGCAACAGACCGGCCGCCAGGCCGAAGCTTGCCCCGATGGGCGGCATCAGCACGCCGAACACGATGGCACCGCCGCCGAGCACGCCCCGGACATCGCGCAGACCGCGCCCGGCGACGAGGCCCATATCGAGCAGGAACAGGCAGAGGACGCCGTCGAACGGCGCGACAATGAACGACGAGATCTTTTCCAGCCCCTCCGCGCCGGTGATCCAGCCGATCGCGAAGGCGCCGATCAGAAGCACGATCGAGCCGTTGAGCAGAATCTCGCGCCACATCTCCGCGTCCATCTTCTCGGCGCTGCCGGAGCGCGCCACGAGAAAGAGCGCCGAGAGGATCGCCGGCGCCTCCATCACGGCGGCCACGGCCACCATGTAGCCTTCGGATCCGATCCCGCGGCTCGCCAGAACCGATGACGCCGCGACGAAGGTGACGATGGAGATCGAGCCGTAATGCCCTGCAACCGCCGCGGCGTCGACGGCAGACAGGCGTGTCAGAATGCGCAGAAGCGTGAACGCCACGAACGGGATCAGAAATGACAGAACGAGCCCAGCAAAGAGTGTCGCCACAAGCTGTGCGTCGATCCCGCTGGCCGACACTGCCGCCCCGCCTTTGAAGCCGATGGCGAAGAGCAGGTAGATCGACAGGGCCTTCGCGGCCGCCTCGGGCACCGACAGATCGGACCGGGCCAGCGCGGCGGCAACGCCGAGTGCGAACGACAGGATGATCGGCGACGTCAGGTTCGTCGCCGCGAGTGCCAGAATGCCGTCCATTTGTCCCCCGGAAGCCGCGTTGGGCGAACCTGTCCCGGGTTTGTGGCGTAGGGGAACGCGCGACACCCTGCAAGATCCGCCGGTGCCCCATGAGGAACGCGCTGCGGCCTCGGGCCTGGCCCGCCGCCGGTGCTAAACGGCCTGAAACCCCGTCTCGGGGGAGTAGGATTCGAGAATGCCGTCGCCGATATCGAGCCATGCGCCATGCAGCGTCAGCCGCTCCTCCTGAACCGCGCGGCGGACGAAGGGAAAGGACCACAAGTTGGCGAGCGACGTCACGACCGCCTCCTTCTCCAGCGCGCGCAGGCGCTCGGGCTCCTCGTTGATCTGGCTGACGCGTTCATATCCGGGCCGCAGAATCTCCAGCCACCGGCCGACGAAACTCGTCTGTTCGGAAAGCTCCGTGTCCTGTCCGCAGCACATCTGGTGGCAGCCGCGCACGCCCCCGCAATCGGAATGGCCCATCACCAGGATATGCGCGACCTGGAGCATGCGCACGGCGTATTCCACGGCAGCCGAAGTGCCATGTGGGTCGCCGTCCGGTGCGTAGGGCGGAACCAGGCTTGCGATGTTGCGGTGCAGGAAGATCTCGCCCGCCTGAGCCGCAAATACCTCGTTGACGTTCACCCGGCTGTCGCAGCACGCGATCGCCATCAGCCTGGGCCGCTGCCCGTCTTCGGCGAGCCGGCGGTACCAGCCGTGGTTCTCGGCATGGCTGGTGGCCCGCCATCCACGATAGCGGGTGGTCAGAAACGCCGGAAGAGGCCGGGTCCGCGGATCCTCGGGATCGCGGGTCTCATGCTGCACTTCGGCGCCCTCGAGGCGGTTGGGCGCGACTTCGTTCATACGCTCAAGCGTTACGCGGCATTCGACGTGAATGCGAGGGACGTGGTGTCGCGCGTCTAACGCTTTGTTCAGGGCCTCTGACGATGGTGTGGCCCTGCTGTGGGGGCGGATGAGCGAGGGGAACGAGCCGTGGTGCAGCGGTGCGATGTCAGTCAACTGGAGCATGACGAGGATGTAAGGCTCGATTCGGCCTGTCTGATCGCGCTCTACCGAGACCTCGGCCCGTTAGGCGCCGAGAGCGTTCTGTCGCGTGCGATGTCGGAGATTGCCCGGCGGCTCGATGGGCTGTCGGAGCCCTACCGGTCGGGATGCTGGCGGGATCTGGCGCGCAACGCCCGCAGCCTGAGCGCGATCTCCGAACAGGTCGGGATGAGGGCACTCGCGCGCGTCGCCCGAGACGTTGCGAGCTGCGCGACATGGGGCGACGCTGCGGGCCTTGGCGCGACGCTGGCGCGGCTGGACCGGATTGCGCACCGCTCTCTCGCCGCAGTTTGGGACATGACGGGGACGGACGTGTAGGCAGACCCCCCGGCGCGCGCCCGGCGCGGCGTGCGGGCCGCGGGCGGCCCTCGCCCGGTGCGGCGGCCTGACCGGGCAGATCGCCTTGCGCCGCGCGCGGGTGCCGCTACGGTGCGCGAGATACCCCCAGATCCCGAGAGCGCCGATGGACACACCTGCCCCCGACACCGATCCCTTGTCGTTCGCACCGGCGGATGCGTCGGCCACGCCCCTGCACGTCGTTTCGGAAGACGGGCTGGAGTCCTGGCTCGCGCAGCAGGATGCGGGCGTTGCCGCCTGGCTCAATCGGATCGGCTTCACCGGGGCGCTCGGGCAGGGATTTCTGGTGCCCGATGGAGAAACCGCGCTGGCGGTGGCGGGCTTCGGCACGGCGCCGAAACGGGCCCGCGGGCGCTTTGCATTGGCCGGGGCGGCGCGGGCGTTGCCCCAAGGCACCTACGCCCTGGCGACGATGCCGGAGGAGATGGATGCCTCTACGGAAGCGTTGGGCTGGCTCCTCGGCGGCTACCGGTTCGACCGCTACAAGGACGCGGCGGCCAATCCAGTGCGTCTTGTGGCCCCCGCGGGGATCGATGCGCACCGCGTCGCGGCCATCGCGCGCGGCGAGGCTTTGACGCGCGATCTGATCAACACGCCCGCCTCGGATATGGGCCCGGCCGAGCTTGAAGCGGCTGCCGCCGCGCTGGCCGAAGCCCATGGCGCGACGCTCAGCGTCGTGACCGGCGCGGCGCTCGAACAGGGGTTTCCGATGATCCACACCGTGGGCCGCGCCTCTACTCGCGCGCCCCGGTTGATCGATATCCGGCATGGGGCGAGCGGCCCCAAGCTGACGCTGGTGGGCAAGGGCGTGTGCTTCGATACCGGCGGGCTCAATCTGAAGCCGGGCGGCTCTATGGGGCTGATGAAGAAGGATATGGGCGGCGCCGCCAATGTCCTAGGTCTGGCGCAGATGATTCTGAGCCTCGGGCTGGAGATCCGGCTGCGCGTTCTGATCCCGGCGGTCGAGAATGCGGTGGCCGGTGACAGTTTCCGGCCGCAGGACATCCTGCGCTCCCGCAAGGGTCTGACGGTCGAGATCAACAATACCGATGCCGAGGGGCGCCTGGTGCTGGCTGACGCGCTGTCGCTCGCCAGCGAGGAGGCGCCGGACCTTCTGGTCTCGATGGCCACCCTCACCGGAGCGGCGCGGGTGGCCGTCGGCCCGGACCTCGCTCCCTACTATACCGACGATGACGGGCTTGCCGCGGCGCTGGCCGCGTCGGCGGGCAAGGTCGCCGATCCTGTCTGGCGCATGCCGTTCCACGAGCCCTACGAGAAGATGATCGAACCCGGCATCGCCGATCTCGACAATGCGCCGTCCGGCGGGTTCGCGGGCTCCATCACCGCCGCCTTGTTCCTGCGGCGCTTCACCGAGGGCGCGCCCCGCTACCTCCATTTCGACATCTATGGGTGGCAACCGACGGCCGCGCCCGCCCGCCCCAAGGGCGGCGTCGGCCAGGGCACGCGCGCCGTGCTCGATGCCTTGCCGGAGGTGCTGGGACTGTGAGCGATCGGCGCGAGACCCTGGCCAACGCCTTCGTCGCGGCGGCGGAGCTGGAAGGCAGCGTAGAGGCACCTGCCTATGTCGACGGGACGCTGCAGCGCGTCACTGAACCGGTGGTGGATTTGTGCCGTGCCCCGGGCGGCGCGCGCGAGCGTCAGCTGCTCTACGGCCAGCGCTTTCGCGTGCTCGAGGTGCGTGAGGGATGGGCGTTCGGTGCGGCGGCGCGGGACGGTTATGTGGGCTACATCGCGGCGGCCTCGCTCGGAGAGGACGTTGCCGCAACGCACCGCGTGGCGCTTCCCGCCACCCACCTGTACCCGACGCCAAATCTGAAGGCCCGCGAGGCGGCGTGGCTGTCGTTCGGATCGGAACTGCGGGTGGTCTCGGCCTCGGGCGAGTTCTTCGAAACGGCGGAGGGGCTGTTTGTCCCCAAGACGCATCTGCGGCCCTTGTCGGCGGTGTTCGCCGATCCGGTCACCGTCGCGCAGCTCTTCTTCGGTGTGCCGTACCTCTGGGGCGGCAACTCGGCCGCCGGGATAGACTGCTCCGGTCTGTTGCAGGCGGGCTGTCTTGCGGCGGGCCTGCCCTGCCCGGGCGATTCCGACCAGCAGGAGGCCATTCTGGGCGAGACGTTGGCGCCGGGGGTGCAACCGGCGCGCGGAGATCTGTTTTTCTGGTCCGGCCATGTGGGCATCGCGGTGGACGGCGAGACGCTGATCCATGCCAACGCCGGATCGATGTCGGTCGCCTACGAGCCGATCACTGCGGCGATTTCAAGGATCGCGGCGCAGGGAGAAGGGCCGGTGACCCGACGCGCGCGGCTTCCCTCCGGTTGAGAGCGCCGACCCTGCCACCCGGAACAGGCCAGGCCCGGCGCCTTACTCGACGGCGCGGATCAGCTTGCGCTCGAGGACGCGAAGCACCGTCTTCAGGTCGTGCCCGCGTTTGAGCACCTGACCGTCCATGCCGATAACCGCATAAAGGCCCTGGCGGGTGCGCAGGCGCGGCCGCTTCTCGATCCGGTAGAGCGGATACTCCGCCGTTCGGCGAAACACCGAGAAGACCGCCACGTCTCGCAGGCAGGAAATCCCGTAATCCCGCCATTCGCCCGCCGCAACCATCCGGCCATAGAGCCCCAGAATGACGCCGAGTTCGCGCCTGTCGAAGGACACTTGTTCGTCGGCTCGGGCGGCGCCGGGGCCGCGTGGCGGGATTTGCATGTTCATTGCGCAGAGTGTGGGTGTCTCGGCTGTTCAAATCAAGCATCGTGTCGGCCCGCCGCGCTTTCGCCCTGCTTTGACCGATGAAAGTCCCCGCTCCGGCCTTACCCCCGCCACGGCGCGCATCGACCCTGGGACATGCAGACGAGCTAATGCTCAGCCCGGTGTCGCGATGTAACAGCCCCCACCCAGTTCGCGACACCGGGTCTGCTACCTCCCCATCCAACCCGTGATCGCCACCCGGACGTCGGTCCTGCTTGACCGAAACCGATGCGCAGGGTACGCCGCGTGCCTCTCAGGGACTTGGGCGCGCAGAATATGGCACGCAGGCGCAAAGGGCGCGACATCTCGGGTTGGGCAATTCTCGACAAGCCCGCTGGCCCGACATCGACGGACATGGTCGGCAAGTTGCGCTGGGCATTCGGCGCGAAGAAGGCCGGGCATGCCGGCACGTTGGATCCGTCCGCGACGGGCCTTCTTGTCATTGCGTTCGGCGAGGCCACGAAGGTGTTGCCCTACATCACCGAGGCGACGAAGTGCTACCGGTTCGAGGTGCGGTTCGGCGCCGCCACCGCGACCGACGACGCGGAGGGGGAAGTGATCGCCACCTCCGACATGCGCCCGACGGAGGCCGACATCGTGACGGCGCTGCCGGCGTTCACCGGCTGGATCAAGCAGGTTCCGCCGCGCTACTCGGCGGTGAAACTGGACGGCGCGCGGGCCTACGATCTAGCCCGGGACGACGCGGAGTTCGAGCTGGAGGCGCGGCCGCTCTTCGTCGAGCGGCTTGAGCTTGTCGCCTACCGCGGCGGAGAGCGCGCCGAGCTGGAGATGGTTTGCGGCAAGGGCGGGTATGTGCGGTCCATCGCGCGCGACCTCGGCGAGGCGCTGGGCGGGCATGCCCATGTGACCTCGCTGCGGCGCATGTGGTCGGGCCCGTTCGATCTGGACGGGGCGCTCGACCTCGAAACGGTGCAGCGGCTGGCCAGAACTCCAGAACTGGACGCCTATCTCAGACCGCTTGAGGACGGGCTGGCGGATGTGCCGGAGGCGCGCATGAGCCCGGCCGGCGCCATGCGCCTGCAGAACGGCAACCCCGGCGAGGTGACCCACACGACCGCGAGTTACGGTGATCTGGCCTGGGCGTCCGACAAGGGGCGCGCCATCGGCCTCGGCGTCTACCGGGGCGGGTTGCTGCACCCCTCGCGCGTCTTCGTCCGCGGGACGGACGCGTGATCGTTCGCGAAGCCGTCAAGGGCGATGCGCCGTCCATCGCCGTCTACTCACCCTGCGAGGCCTACCGCTACGCCCTGACCCGGGTGTGGGACCCGTCCGGACGGCGGCTGACCTGCATCATGCTGAACCCTTCGACCGCCACCGAGGTCCAGAACGATCCCACGGTGGAGCGCTGCGAGCGGCGCGCGCGGGCGTTGGGGTTCGGCGCCTTCCGCGTGACGAATATCTTCGCGTTCCGTGCGACCGATCCGAAGGTGATGCGCGCGGCGGTCGATCCGGTGGGGCCCGGCAATGATGAGGCGATCGCCGAAAGCGCCGCCTGGGGCGATGCGATTCTCTGTGCCTGGGGCAGTCATGGCGCGCATCTGGACCGCGGGCATCAGGTGGAGCGCCTGCTGCGCCAGACCGGTCTGCCGCTCACCCATCTCGGTCTGACCAAGGCGGGGCATCCGAAGCACCCGCTCTACATCGGCTATGCGGTTCAGCCCGAGGCGTGGGACTGAAACAATGGGCGGCGCAGGAGGCGCCTGATGCCGGTGTCTTCCCGGCCGTCTTGGATCTCCCGCGCCGCTCGTGCAGTCTGACGCGCGTCGAAGACAGGGGGAGGGACGATGAGCGGGATCGAAGGGTTTTCGAAGGATCGGGTGCAGGTGGGCGACGTCGCCCTGTCGGTGCATCGCGCCGGCGCGGGCGCGCCGGTGATTCTGCTGCATGGGTACCCCCAGAATCACATGACATGGGCACCGGTCGCGCCGCGGCTTGCGCAGGACTACGACGTGATCGTCCCGGATCTGCGCGGCTACGGCGAAAGCGACGCTCCGCCGGACGATGCGGCCCATAATGTCTACTCCAAGCGGACCATGGCGCGCGATATCGTCGGGCTGATGGATGCGCTCGGCCTCGACCGGGCCCATGTGATCGGCCACGACCGGGGCGCGCGGGTTACCTACCGGCTGGCCCTGGATCATCCCGACAGGGTGGCGCGCGTCGGCATCTGCGAGGTTGTCCCGACGGGGGATTTCTGGGCCGCCTGGGATGCCGATCTGGCGATGGCCGCCTATCACTGGACGTTCCTGGCCCAGCCCGCCCCGCTGCCCGAGCGCATGATCGGCGCCGATCCCGTCGCCTATGCCGATTGGACGCTGGCCCAATGGACACTGGAGAAAACCCTCGCACCGTTCTCCGACGCCGCGCTTGCAAGCTACCGCGCGCAGATGGCGGACCCGGCCAGATGCGCCGCCATGTGCGCCGATTACCGCGCTGGTGCCACGACGGACAAACGAATCGACGAGGACAGCCGCAGAACCGGCGAACAGATCGCCGCCCCGCTGCATTTCCTGCACGCCGAGGCCGGGTTCCCCGCGCGGACGGGCGATCCGGCGGGGCTCTGGGCGCCCTGGGCGGCGCGCCTTTCCCTTTCGACCTGCCGGACCGGGCATTTCCTGATGGAAGAGGATCCGGAGGCGTTTCTGCGTGCCTTCCTTCCGTTCCTGGCTGGCACGGATTGAATTGAATGCTGTGCATTCTTTGCCTAAGCTTAATCTCGTAGTGATTGTGGTGATTTAAGCCTTCCGGCTACCGCAGAGTGGGTGGCCGAAGCGCTGAATCGGGGTGTGTGATGCTTGGAGCTATGGGGATTTTGGGCGCGTTGGTCGCTGGCCTCTCCCTGCCGATGGCCTTTGGAAACGAAGGCGGTGGAGAGGATGACGACAAGGATCGGGGCGACACGGACGCGCCGACCGCAGGAGCAGACGATTTGGAATCGGCGGACGGAAGCATCGAGGCGGAACTGGACGCCGCCGAGTTCGAAGCAGGCTTTACCGATGCCGACGAGGCAGGGGTCCTTGCCGATGGCCCTGACGGGGCCTCTTTCTTTGCAGCGCCTATGGCCGACGCGACAGAAACGTCCGCTGGCGATCCGGGTGACGATTGGTCGGGCGATCCGCTCTTGGACGGCACAGACGAGGACCAGTCGGACGCTTTCTCGGCCGTGGTTGACGATGGTGAGTTCGAGGTGATCGACAGCGCCGGCCCGTCCGGGCAGACCGGCGACGGGCCGCAGCGCACGGATGACGCAAGGGGCGACGGCGAGGGTGCCAAGGGCGGCGCCGATGACGGGCAGAATCTGGGCGGCAGCGTCGGAGACGATTACCTGCTCGGCGGTAAGGGCGACGATACCCTCTACGGCGACTATGGCGACGACGTGCTCGTCGGGGATGGCGGCGATGACATGCTCGTCGACGGCGCCGGGAACGATACGCTCATCGGTGGCGCGGGCAACGATGTGCTGATCGCCAACACTGCCGATGGAGAGGCCGCGCAGGATGGCCGCGATGTGCTCGATGGCGGCGCGGGCGACGACGAGCTGCGCCTCAGCGCGTCAGACAGTGCGACCGGCGGCGCCGGGGCGGACAGTTTCCTGCTCGGGCCCGGCCTCGCAGCGGCGCCGGACACAGCAGATGCCCCCGCCCCCACGATCGAGGACTTCGACGGCGACGAGGACGCCCTCGTCGTCGTCTGGAACGACTACGCATCGGCGGAGCCGCCCGAACTGTCCCTTATGCCCGATCCGGACGACCCCGACCTGACCCATCTGATGGGCGACGGGGAAGTTCTGGCGGAGATTCGCGCGACGCGCGGCGTCTCGCTCGACGAGGTGCACCTGCGCCCGGCCTCGAGCCTCTGACGCGTCTCACCGAAGCGCGCGCTTGATCGCGGGCGTGCCCTTTACATCGCGCGGCCATTGCGCCATAGGGCGCGCTCCGGATGGTTCCGGAGCCTCCACGGGCCTTGCTGGACGACATCCCGGCTTGCGCCATACCCCACATTCCGAAGGAGACCCCGATGTCGATCACTGCCGAAGCAAAAGCCGCCGTGATGAAGGAATACGCGACCAAGGAGGGCGATACCGGCTCTCCGGAGGTACAGGTCGCGATCCTCACGTCGCGCATCAACACGCTGACCGAGCACTTCAAGACCCACAAGAAAGACAATCACTCCCGCCGGGGTCTTCTCAAGCTCGTCGCGCAGCGCCGCAAACTGCTGGACTACCTCAAGTCCAAGGAAGAGGCGCGCTATACCGATCTTATCAAGCGTCTCGGCATCCGCCGCTAAGGCCCGCCCGGACCGCAAAGACGAGGCCGCGCCCCACTGGGGCACGGCCTTTTTCTTATGGGCGCCTAGGGGTATTGCCGCCGGACGGCGCTTTCGATCTCGCCTGGCGCCACCCCGATATCCCGCAGAACGTGATCCGGCAGGTCCCGGAGCAGGATTGTGCACCGGCGGCGCCTGTGCCAGCGGACAGCCGCCCGCAGCACCCGGTGCAGGCCGCGCCCTCCGGGCAGGCCCAATTGTCGACCGTGCCCGGCCTTTGAAATCGCATGTGTCATCACTCTTCTCCCGATCGGATGGATCGGTATGAGAGGCTAACCAGCCTTCTCGCGAGAAATGCGCTTTCTCCGTGCTTCTGCGAGAGACTTGCGCACTAAAGCCCAATGCGCGATGATTTCTCGCAAATAGATGCGAGGAATCTTCCCCGTGGACGCACTCGACGCCTTCGATCGGCAGCTGCTGGACGTGCTCGCGGTGGATTGCCGCCAAACGGGGGAACAACTCGCCGCGCGCATCGGCCTGTCCCCGGCATCCTGCCTGCGGCGGGTGCAGCGCCTTCGGGCCATCGGCGCAATCGAACGCGAAGTGGCCGTGCTGTCGCCCGCGGTCACAGGGCGCCGCGTGACGGTTTTGGTTCAACTGTTCATCACCCGCGACCGGCCCGACCGGATCGATGCGCTCAAGGCGCGTCTCAGCGGCCTTGCGGAAGTGCAGCAGTTCTTTCACGTCACCGGAGACGCGGATTTCGTTCTGATCGTCGCCTGCGCCTCGATGGAGGAGTATTCCGACTTCACCGAAGTGCATTTCTATGACCCGCTGGTCAAAGGCTTCAGCAGCATGGTGGTGCTGCGGGACTACACCAAGCGCTTGCCGCCGATTGCATAGCCCCTGGCCGAGAGAGCGCTTTCCTTGTCCTGCAATCCAAGGTAAGCGCGCTACATCTGAGACGTGACGCCTTCAGCCCCGGGCGCGTGCGACAGGATAGGGGCCGGCGGCAATGGGGCCGCAATCAAACGGGGAGACCGGGATCCGCCCGGAGCGCTCCCAAAGGGACAAACGAAATGTTCAATGAAGTAAAGAAATCCATCCAGTGGGGTGAGGAAACGCTCACACTGGAAACGGGAAAGGTCGCCCGCCAGGCCGACGGGACCGTCGTCGCCACCTACGGCGAGACGACCGTCATGGCCAACGTGACCTATGCCAAGGAGGCCAAGCCGGGGCAGGACTTTTTCCCGCTGACCGTGCATTACAACGAAAAGACCTATGCCGCGGGCAAGATCCCCGGCGGCTTCTTCAAGCGCGAGGGGCGCCCCTCGGAAAAAGAGACGCTGACCTCGCGTCTGATCGACCGGCCGATCCGGCCGCTCTTCGTGCCCGGGTTCAAGCACGAGGTGCTGGTGATCTGCACCGTGCTCAGCCACGACCTCGTCAACGACCCCGACATCGTCGCGATGATCGCCGCCTCGGCGGCACTCACGCTGTCGGGCGTGCCCTTTATGGGCCCGATTGCGGCGGCGCGTGTCGGCTTCGAGGACGGCGAGTACGTGTTGAACCCCGAAGTGTCGGACATGGACCAGTTGCGCCTGAACCCCGAGCAGCGGCTGGATCTCGTCGTCGCCGGCACCAAGGACGCCGTGATGATGGTCGAGTCGGAAGCCTATGAGCTGACCGAGGCGGAGATGCTGGGAGCGGTGACGTTCGCGCACGAACAGATCCAGCCGGTGATCGACCTGATCATCGACCTGGCCGAGGACGCCGCGAAGGAGCCCTTTGCCTTCCAGGCGCCCGACTACTCCGACCTGTTTGCCGCGGTGAAGGCCGCCGGTGAGGAGCAGATGCGCGCTGCCTACGCCATCACCGACAAGCAAGAGCGTGTGACAGCTGTCGGCGAGGCCCGCGATGCGATCCTCGAAAGCCTCTCGGAC
>JBCDGG010000061.1:0-28142 GCA_038757905.1 Pseudomonadota bacterium
GTGAAGATCCCCGCGCAGCCACAGGGCTGCAGCTTCAACGGGTCCGTGTGCGGGGCGCTGTCGGTGCCGAGGAAGGCCCGGGGATGCCCCTCCGTCACCAGTTGCACCAGCGCCTCGCGATGGATGGCCCGCTTGGCCACGGGCAGGCAGTAATAGTGCGGCCGGATCCCGCCTGCCAGGATGTGATTGCGGTCGATCATCAGGTGATGGGTGGTGACGGTCGCGCCGAGCGTGTCGCCCCCGTCGCGGAGATAGGCGCAGGCATCCGAGGTGGTGATGTGCTCCATGATCACGCGCAGCCCGGGAACACGGTCCCGCAGCGGGGCGAGGATCGTGTCGATGAACACCGCTTCACGGTCAAAGATGTCGACCTCCGAATGCGTCACCTCGCCGTGCACGCAGAGCGGCACGCCCGCCTCGGCCATCGCTTCCAGAACCGGGGTGATCCTTTCGACATCGCGCACGCCGGAGGCGGAGTTGGTGGTGGCGCCGGCCGGGTAGAGCTTGACGGCCGTCACAAGGCCCGAGGCATGCGCGGCGACGACATCGGCCGGGTCCGAGCTTTCGGTCAGGTAGAGCGTCATCAGCGGCTGAAACCGCGCCCCGTCCGGCAGGGCGGCATAGATCCGGTCGCGATAGGCTCGGGCGTCTTGCCCGGTCACCACCGGCGGAACGAGGTTCGGCATGATGATGGCGCGGGCGAAATGGCGAGCGCTTTCAGGCAGGACCGCGCGCAGAACGGCCCCGTCGCGCAGATGGAGATGCCAGTCGTCGGGGCGGCGGATGGTCAGGGTGTCGGTCATCGCGCCTGCGCATACCGGACGCGGGTTCGGTTGGCCAGCGATTGGCGCCCTGGCGCCGTTCTGGAAGGGCGTCTCACAGAATGCACAATCATCGGGCACTTGCTGGAAAGGGGGGCGCCACTGCACAGATGCGCGCCATGCTGCATTGCAGCATCGGGCGAAATCTGTCATGGAGGCGCCGAAAGCAGGCCAGAATGTTCGATACCGCCCCCTCTCCCGGTCTCCATCAGCGCGCCCATGGCAGCGCATCGGCGGCCTTGTCGCTGCGCGGCGGGGCAGTGCGGCTCGACCGGCTGCGCCAGCAGGGCTGCGCGAAGGCGTTTCTGCCCCGGGTCGAAGGACCGCCGGAGGTCGTTTTTCTCAACACTGCCGGGGGGCTGACCGGTGGAGACCGCTTGCGCTACGACATCGAACTGGGGCCGGGGGCGCATGCCACGGCAACGACCCAGACGGCCGAACGCGCCTATGCGGCAACGCCGGGCGCCACCCCGGCAAAGCTTCATGTGGACGCGCGCGTCGCCGCGGGGGCCACGCTGGACTGGCTGCCGCAGGAGACGATTCTCTTCGACCGCGCGTCGCTGGAGCGGCATACGAGGCTGGAACTGCAGGGAGACGCGTCACTGCTGATGTGCGAGGCGCTGGTTCTGGGACGCGCCGCCATGGGCGAAACGGTCGAGACGCTGAACCTCTTCGATCGCCGGATGGTGACGCGCGACGGGCGCCCGGTGCTTGTCGACGCGGTCGACCTCGACACGGCGAGCCTGCAACGCCGCGGGCGGCCCGCTGGCTTGGCCGACGCGCGCGCTGTGGCCACCCTGGCCCTTGTGGCCCAAGGCGCGGAAGACGCGGCGACCGCTCTGCGCGGCATCGCGCTGCCCGAGGCCGTGCGCGCGGGGGTCAGCGGATGGGACGGCAAGTGCGTCGTAAGGTTGATGGCCAAGGATGGCTGGCCTTTGCGGGTGGCCCTTGCCACCCTTCTTGGCCATCTTCGCGCAGGACGTGGAACGCGCGGGGCCTTGCCTCGCGTCTGGCAGATCTGAGGACCGACCATGAACCTCACCCCCCGTGAAAAGGACAAGCTTCTGGTGGCGATGGCCGCGATCGTCGCACGCAAGCGGCTCGATCGCGGTGTCAAGCTGAACCACCCGGAGGCGATCGCGCTGATCACCGATTATGTGGTGGAAGGGGCGCGCGACGGGCGGTCGGTCGCCGATCTGATGGAGGCGGGCGCACATGTGATCACTGCGGATCAGTGCATGGCGGGCGTGCCGGAGATGATCCATGAGGTTCAGGTCGAGGCGACGTTTCCGGACGGGACGAAGCTGGTCACGGTGCATCATCCGATCCGATGACCGCTGACACGACATATCGCGCGCCCGGCGGGGTGGGGGCGGGTCGGCGATGATCCTGAGCTTCGTTCTGGCCCTTGCCGCGGGATACGCCGCGCCCCATGCGGAGCCGCATGTCCGCCGCCTGATCGCAAGCGCGCTGAAGACGGATGTGCGGCTGGATCCGGCGGATCTGCGGGTGCTGACGCTCTTGCTGCTCCTCGCCCTCGCCGTGCTCGTGACGCTTGCGACGGGCGCGCGGAGTTCCGGCCTTGCCCTGGTGCTTGGCGCGGGGCTCGGGGTATTCGGGCTGCGGCTTTATGCGTTCCTGCGCGATCCAGACGGCACGGACGTGCCGGAGGAGGCGCGATGGGATGGCCGCGTGCGCCCACCGGGCGAAAACCAGGGCCCGTCCGGGCCGCACCAAGATGAGAGCCACAGGGCGGACCGGGGCGGGGACGCCGATGCGGCGGCGCTCCGCGCCGTCGATGCCGCCATGAAGGAACCGGAGCCTGCGGCCGACCCGCCGGAGCCCACACGCAAGGAGCGTTCTCCATGATCCCAGGAGAAGTGATACCGGCCGCCGGAGACATCACGCTGAACGAAGGGCGCACCGCGATCATGCTGATGGTGCGCAATACCGGGGATCGCCCGGTGCAGGTCGGCAGTCACTACCACTTCGCCGAAACCAATGCCGCGCTCGATTTCGACAGGGTCGCCGCTAGGGGCTACCGGCTCGATATCGCCGCGGGGACGGCGGTGCGCTTTGAACCCGGCCAGACCCGCCAGGTGGCGCTCGTTCCTTACGTGGGTGCGCGCCGCGCCGTTGGCTTCAACGGAGCCGTCATGGGCGCGCTCTGACCTCTTTTCTTTTGGCCCGCCGCGCAGGTGCGGACCGCAGCTTCAATGGAGCAGTAAAATGACACCGATAACCTTCCCGCTCGAGATGTTCAGCGCCGGCGTGGCGATCTGGAGCCGGCAGGCGGCCGTACAGGCGGAAATGATGAAGTTCTCGATTGGCGTCGCCCAGGGCATGGGACAGGGGATGGCCCTGCCGGCGCTCGCCGCGATGGAGCTTTTGCCGCGCACGCGGCTTGGCCTTGCGACGCCGCTCCTGCCCTCGGCGCCGCGGCAGCCCGCAACCGTGACGCCGATCACCAAGAAGCCCAAGACCGCGGCCAAGCCCGCCGCAAAGTCCGCTGCAAAGCCCGCTGAGAAGCCTGCCGCAAAGCGTGCCGAGCCGCCCGCCGCGCCCGCCGCGCGGGTCGCGCCGAAGCCCGCCGCGCCGAAGTCGGCCGTGAAGGCGGCGCCCGAACCGGCAGCGAAAGCTGCGCCAGAGGCCGCCCCCAAGGCCGCGCCCAAACCGGCAGTCGACGCGGCCCCGCCCGCTGCCAAGGCCCCTGAGCCCGCGACGAGCCCGGCGGCGTCGCCGGCCGGCAAGCGCCGCGCGCCCGCCAAGAAGGCAGCACCCGCAAAGACCGAAGCGAAACCCGCTGCCGAGCCCGCAGCAAAGACGGCGGCTCCGGCTCCGAAACCGGCATCTGCTGCCCCGGCCACCCCAGCGCCCAACCCTGCTGCGGCGGCGACGCCCGCGAAGACGGCAGAGGCGCCCACTCGGAAAGCAGCCCCGAAATCGGCGCCCGCCCGGGCCACGAACAGCGCAACCAGCACCGCGCCGAGCACGCCGAAGGCCCGGAAGGCAGCGGCGCCCGCGCCCGCGTCAGAGCCCGCCGCAAAACCGGCGGTGAAGCGGACGGCGGCGCAGGCGGCGTCGTCCAAACGGGCCCGTCGCGCTCCGTCTGCGCCCAAGCCTTTGCCCGACCCGCTGCCTGGATCTTCGGTGGCCTTCGATGACGCTGATACCGCCGCAACGCCCCAGACCAAGGCCGCACCCAAAGCAAAGCCGACGAAAGACGAGGCGTGAGGCGAGCGCGTCGCTGCGGCGCAGCGCCGGAGGTTGGGCTTGCGTCTTGCCTCCGAGTGGCTACTTTAGAAGGGAACTATGTGGGACTTCGGGAGATCGCTTATGCCGGCGCGTCCGATAATCGACCGCCTTTTGGAGTTGCTGTTGCCGCAGCCACGGCCAGTGCCCATCCCCGTCCGGACCGGCAGCAACGGTCCGCGACGCTAAGCCGACGCAGTTTCAGGGGCGTCCCAGCCGCGCTTTCGGGCCGCGGGGAGGCACTGTGAAGCCTCTCGGCGATCCGTTCTCGATCTGGCGACTGTCCCTTGAAGGGGCATTCCTGTTTGCCGAAGCGTGGTCTGTGATCACGCTGCGGACGATGTCCATGTCCGGCATGCGCCCGATGTCGCCGGAAGAACCCCTGCGCATGATGATCGAAAAACCCCCGGCTTTCCTGGCCTCGGGCGTGGCCGCCTATGTGTCGGCGGCCTCGGGCCGGAGTGCCGAGGACATTCTGACCTCGTCTCTGCGCCCGCTGCGGCGAGAAGCCCGCGCAAACCGCAGCCGGTTGTCGGGCGCCTCCGCCGAGCCGCCCGCCCGCACCGCCCTGCCGTCCCCCCGCTGATCCCGCAAAGGAGCCGCCGATGCCCGCCTCGATCTCTCGCCAGACCTACGCGGCCATGTTCGGCCCCACCACGGGAGACCGCGTCCGGCTCGCCGACACCGATCTGATCATCGAGGTGGAGCGGGATCTGACAACCTACGGCGAGGAGGTGAAGTTCGGCGGCGGCAAGGTGATCCGCGACGGGATGGGGCAGAGCCAGGTCACCCGGGCGGAGGGAGCCGTCGATACGGTCATCACCAATGCGCTGATCCTCGATGTGACAGGGATCTACAAAGCCGATATCGGCCTGAAGGACGGGCGGATCGCCAAGATCGGGAAGGCCGGGAACCCCGATACGCAACCCGGCGTCGACATTGTGATCGGGCCGGGGACCGAGGCGATCGCCGGCGAGGGCAAGATCCTGACGGCGGGCGGGTTCGACAGCCATATCCACTGGATCTGCCCGCAGCAGATCGAGGATGCCCTGCATTCCGGCCTGACGACGATGCTCGGCGGCGGCACCGGCCCCGCGCACGGCACGCTGGCAACCACGTGCACGCCGGGCCCGTGGCACATCGGCCGGATGATGCAGGCGATGGATTCGGTACCGATGAACTTTGCCCTCGCCGGCAAGGGCAATGCCTCCGAGCCGGCGGCGCTGGTGGAGATGGTCGAAGCCGGTGCGGCGGCGCTGAAGCTGCACGAGGATTGGGGAACGACACCGGCGGCCATCGATTGCTGTTTGCGCGTGGCCGACGATATGGACGTTCAGGTGATGATCCACACCGACACGCTGAACGAAAGCGGGTTCGTGGAAAACACCATCAAGGCCATCGGCGGGCGCACGATCCATGCCTTCCACACCGAAGGCGCGGGCGGCGGGCACGCGCCGGACATCATCAAGGTCTGCGGGCTGCCGAATGTGCTGCCCTCGTCCACGAACCCGACGCGGCCCTACACGGTGAACACGCTGGAAGAGCATCTGGACATGCTCATGGTGTGCCACCACCTGGACAAGGCGATTCCCGAAGACGTGGCCTTTGCCGAGAGCCGGATCCGGAAGGAGACCATCGCTGCCGAGGACATCCTGCACGATATGGGGGCGTTCTCGATCATCGCCTCCGACAGTCAGGCCATGGGTCGGGTGGGCGAGGTGATCACGCGCACCTGGCAGACCGCACACAAGATGAAAGTGCAGCGCGGGCGGTTGGCCGAGGAGACCGGCGACAACGACAACGTGCGCGCCAAGCGCTATGTGGCGAAGTACACGATCAACCCGGCCATCGCGCACGGGATATCGCCTCATATCGGGACGATCGAAGAGGGCAAGCGCGCCGATCTGTGCCTCTGGTCGCCCGCCCTGTTCGGGGTGAAGCCGGAGATGGTTCTGATCGGCGGGTCCATCGCGCTGGCCCAGATGGGCGATCCCAATGCCTCGATCCCGACGCCGCAGCCGGTTTATTCGCGCCCGATGTTCGGCGCCATGGGGCGCGCGGTGGAGCGCTCGGCCGTGGCGTTCGTGTCGGCGGCGGCGCAGGCGGCCGGGATCGGCGCATCGCTGGGGTTGGCCCGCGAGACGGTCGCGGTGGAGGGGATCCGGACCGTGACGAAGGCGGATATGGTGATGAATGCGGCCACGCCCGAGATCGACGTGCACCCCGAGACCTACGAGGTGCGCGCCGATGGCGAGCTGCTGACCTGCGAACCGGCCGCCGAACTGCCGATGGCGCAGCGCTACTTCCTGTTCTAGGGCGCGGGCCCGCCGCAAGAGGGGGCGCTGCCCCGCCGCCTGCGGCGGCCCCCCCGGGATATTTTGGGCAAGGTGAAGGGCGGGGCGGTGCCGGTATCGGGGCACCGGAACGCCCTTTGGATCGGAGGAAAGCCGGCCCCGCGGGGGCGCGCTGGTGTGCCCCATGTCGGTTTTTTCGTGAGAAGGGGCGTTCATGGGCACAGCGCTGCGTCGTTTGAGCGCTATCTCCGGTGTATCCTGGCGGTCTGGAGGTAAGGCTATGGCGGACGCGGCGGAGAACACCGGCTCGGGCGGAGGGGCGCGGCGTCGGGGCCGCGGCGGCGGCGGTGCGGCCCGGCGCGCGGAGCGCACGGCGCTGCGCGTGGAGGCCGCGCGGTTCATCGAGCGCCGGATCCCCAATCTGGAGATCCTGAACGAGGAAGCGCTGGAGCTGATCGAGACCAATGCCGAGACGGTGCTGGAGGAGATCGGCGTCGCCTTCCCGGAGAACCCGGACGCGCTCGCGCGGTGGCGTGCGGCGGGGGCCGATGTGCAGGGCGAGCGGGTGCGGCTGCCCCGGGGCCTGGCCCGGAGCCTGTGCCAGACGGCGCCGGCGCAGTTCACGCAGCATGCCCGCAATCCCGAGCGCAACGTCGAGATCGGCGGGCGCAACCTCGTTCTGGCGCCGGTCTATGGCCCGCCCTTCGTGCGCGATGTGGCGGGCGGGCGCCGCTATGCCACGCTCGAGGACTTCCGCAACTTCGTCAAACTCACCTACATGTCCATGTGGCTGCACCATTCCGGCGGCACGGTGTGCGAGCCGACGGATGTGCCCGTCAACAAGCGGCACTACGACATGCTGCTGGCGCATATGACGCTGTCGGACAAGCCGTTCATGGGATCCGTGACGGAGCCCAGCCGGGCCCGCGACAGTGTGGAGATGGCGGAAATCCTGTTCGGCGGCGCGGGGGGCGACGGGCTGGACGGACGGTGTGTGATGACGTCGCTCGTGAACATCAACTCGCCGCTGACCTTCGACAACGTGATGATGGGGGCGCTGGAAGCCTATGCGGCGGCCGGGCAGGCCTGCATCGTGTCTCCGTTCATCGTCGGCGGTGCGATGGCGCCTGTCTCCGTCATGGGAACGCTCACGCAGGTGTTGGCCGAGGTGATGGCCGGGGTGGCGTATTCGCAGCTGATCCGCCCCGGCGCGCCGGTGATCTTCGGCGCCTTCGTGACGTCGATCGACATGAATTCCGGCGCGCCGACCTTCGGCACGCCGGAAGCGGCGCAGATCACCTATGGGGCCGGGCAGTTGGCGCGGCGGCTGGGCCTGCCTTACCGCTCGGCCGGCTCGTTCAACGGCTCCAAGCTGCCCGACGCCCAAGCGGCCTATGAGACGGCCAACTCCCTCAATGCCGGGTTGCTGGCGGGCGTCAACTTCATGCTGCATTCGGCGGGGTGGCTCGAAGGCGGGCTGGTCGCCTCGTTCGAGAAGTTCGTTCTCGATGCCGATCAGCTTGGCATTCTGCACAAGCTGGCGGCGGGCGTGCCCAGCGACGCCGATGCCCAGGCGATGGACGCGCTCCGCGAGGTGGGGCCGGGCGGACACTTCCTGGGCTGTGCGCACACGCAGGCCCATTTCAAGGACGCGTTCTGGCGCTCAGATGTGCTCGACTATAAGCCGTTCGAGACGTGGGAGGATGAAGGCGCGCGCGACAGCGCGGCATTGGCCGAGGCGCGCGTGGCGCGGCTCCTGGGCGAGTACACGCCGCCGCCGCTGGACGAGGGGGTGCGCGAGGCGCTGGACGATTACGTGGCGCGCCGGAAGGCGGAGCAGCCCGACGCCTTCATCTGAGCCGGGCTGCCTGCCGCAGGCGAATCACCTTTAAGTTGAGTTCGTCAAGTTGGCCTTTTGGATAGGATTTGACTCGGATCAGACTAGGCCTGCGACATTCCGCCGCCAATCAGACGGGCCTCTGCCATGATGGCGATGATGATCTCCAGGTGTTTGGAGGCGGAGTATCCGGCGTCTCCGCGGCGGCGCGTGTCTTCCTGAACGGCTTCGAGATCCATCAGGCGCGGCAGAGAATGAGCCGGGCTGGGCAGCGATTCTCCGCGGAGAATTCTGCGCAAGTCCCTGTTTCTGTTGTAGTCTTGCAAACCATACCGGGCCGCGCGAACAAGCAGGCGCGGGCGATTGATCTTGGTCAGGGTCTCGAGCAGTGATGTCATAACAGCCTCCAGGTGAGATGCTGTCAGGTTACACAACCATAGCGTGTGTTGCGTGAGGTGGACATTAGCGCGCGGTCCCCTCAGAATTGTTTCTCAGTTTTCAACAATTCTATCCACAGGCGGTATGCTAGCGTTTGGATAATAAGTGCAACTTTGGGTTGAGATTGGTTTGGGGATCATAGCCAGTCTCGACAGGTAAAAGGGGACAGTGATGATGGGGGACGGGGGCGCGCGCGCACCGGGCAATCTGCCCGGCTGGGTGCCGATTGCGGCACAGCACTATCTGCGCCACACGCTTCAGGGCCTCTCGATCCGGGCGGTCGCACGCGGAGAAGGGGCGCATGCCTCCACCGTCCTGCGGCAAATCCGGCGCTTTGAGAACCGGCGGGACGATCCGCTGGTCGACGAGGCGCTCGCCCAACTCGGGAGAGATCACTTTTCGCTACGACGACGCACCGCCTCGGATGAGAACGAGGAGACTGCCCAGATGACGGCTCAATTCACCCCCCGGAAACTGCTCTGTGACGAAGCCACCGTGACCAAGGAGGCGCGCCGCATCTTGCGCCGCCTGTGCGAGCCCGGCGCGCTGCTGGTCGTGGCACCCACCATGGAAAAGGCGGCGGTGCTGCGCGACACCGGAGACGGAGAGGCGGCGCGGATCGCCGTGCTCGACCGGACGGTAGCGCAGGCCTTTGCCCTGAAGGAGTGGATCAGCTGTGTGGTGGCGGGCAAGGTCGCCCGTTACCGGATCACACCCGCGGGACGCGCCGCCCTCAAGCGGCTGTTGTCGGCGGACGATGCGCGCCGTCAGGGGATGAGCGAGGCGCCCGCACCCTTCGGCGACCAGCACCGCGAGTGGGGCGAACGCACCGTGGCAGAAGGCGACGCAGACGGCGAAAGCGGCCCGAAGCGGGTGCGCTACAACATGGCGGAAAGCCCGGTGACCGCGTTGGCACGGCGCAAGGACAAGGACGGCAAGCCGTTTCTGAGCCGGGATCTGGTGGTTGCGGCAGAGAGGTTCCGCGAGGATTTCGAGCTGGCGCAGATGGGGCCGCGCGTCACCCAGAACTGGGAGGGCTTTCTGACCGGAGGCACGCGGGGCGCGCCTTCGTCGTCCGACCCTTTGCGCGGACCGGAAGGCGCGCGCGCGCGCGTGGCCGCCGCCCTGCGCGATCTGGGGCCGGGGCTGGGCGACACGGCGCTGCGGGTCTGCTGCTATCTGGAGGGGCTGGAGGCGACCGAGAAGCGGATGGGCTGGTCGGCCCGGTCGGGCAAGATCGTACTGCGGATCGCGCTGCAGCGCCTGTCGCGCCATTATGAAGAGACCTATGGCGCCGGGGGCGGCCTGATCGGCTGACGCCTGAGGACGCCACAGGGCGGCGCACCGGCCCTGTTCGAGCGGCGAAACGTCCGGTCCCTTGTGCTCTTGGACCGGACACAGGGGCGGTGCCGGGCGCTCTAGGGCAGGGGGCCCGCCTGATAGAGGCGGATCTTCAGCCCGCCATTGGGGATCGGTGGGCCGGGTGGGCGCAGGGGCAGACCGGTGACGCGGGCCAGGGCGGGCTCGCTCGTCACGAAGGCCACCCGCCAGCCGGAAAAGTGCTGCAGGAGCGTCTCTCCAAAGCTGGCATAGAGCGCGCGGAGCGGGGTCTTCTTGCCGATCCGAACACCGTAGGGCGGGTTGGCGATCAGCAGCCCCGGGGTGGCGACGGGGGGGCGCAACTCGCTGATCGGCTGACGTGCGAAGGCGGTTGCGTGCGCGAGATGCGCGCGGCCTGAATTGGCGCTGGCCGCCGCGATGGCGCCCTGGTCGCGGTCGAATCCCCAGGCCCGAACCGGGCCCGGGGCTTCTGTCACGGGCGGGCGCATGCGGTGCCAGACCTCGGCGTCGAACGACGGGAACGTCTCGAAGGCGAAGCTGCGATGCAGGCCGGGGGCCTGCCCGCAGGCCATGGCGGCCGCTTCCAGCACGAAGGTCCCGGAGCCGCACATGGGATCGACCAACGGTTCCCGCCCGTCATAGCCCGCTTCGCGCAAGAGCAGGGCGGCCAGGGTGTCGCGCAGCGGGGCCTTGCCGACGGCCTGTTTGGTTCCGCGGCGATGGAGCGGCGCCCCGGACGTATCCACCGAGATCGTGCAGAGATCATCGTCGATCCGGGCGAGGATCCGGGTATGCGCGTCGTCGCTGGCCTCCGTGGCTATGGTCAGTCCGGCCTCTTCGCGCAGCGCCCGTTCGATGCGCTGGCGCGCCGCGCCCGCGTGATAGATGCGCGACCGCACGCACGCGGCTTCGACCCGCACGGGCAGGGCCGGGGGCAGCACCTCGCGCCAGGGCACTCGCCGGGCGCGCTTGTCCAGCTGGGCCAGGTGCAAGGCGCGGAACCGGGCGATGCGGGCTAGCACACGGGTGGCGCCGCGCAGGGTGAGATTCGCGCGCCAGACCTCCGGCCAGCCGCCGTCGATGCGCACGCCGCCCGGCAGCGCCTCGGGCGTGCCGAAGCCCAGCGCCAACGCTTCGTCCCGGAGAACGGCCTCCAGCCCGGGCGGGGCGGTGAGAAAGAGATCGAGCGGCGCGTCCATGGCGCTGGCTCAGGCGCCCATCATCTCCGCGAAGGCGCTTCGCCAGAGGTCGGAAAGGTCCGCCAGCGTAGCCTCGGCGGTGCCGAACCGCACGCTCGCGCCGCCGAACCGCCCGACAGTGGAGAGCGGCACGCCGGCCCGTGTGGCGGCGACCATCAGCGCCTCGGCCTTGTCGAACGAACAGGCGATCAGATAGCGGGCCTGATCCTCGCCGAAGAGAGTGGGGGTGTCGGCCGCGTCGAGCTGCACACCGACGCCCGCGGCTTCCGCCATTTCGAAAGCGGCCACGGCCAGCCCACCGTCGGAGAGATCGGTGCAGGCGTCGATCCAGTCGGCATTCTCCTGCAGGAACGCGCCATGGGCGCGCTCGGCCGCCAGATCGACGGGAGGGGCGTCGCCATCCGTCCGGTTAAAGACCTCCTGAAGGAGGGCAGAACGGCCCAGATGGCCCGCTGTCTCGCCGAGAACGAGCGCCACATGGCCATCGCGGGGCAGGCGGGCGATCATATGGTCGAGATCCTCGATCAGGCCCACGGCGCCGATGGTGGGGGTGGGCAGGATCGGGGCGCCGTCGGTCTCGTTGTAGAGCGAGACGTTGCCGGAGACGACGGGCGTGCCGAGGGCGGTGCAGGCGGCGCCGATCCCCTGAATCGCGCCGACGAGCTGGCCCATGATCTCGGGCTTCTCGGGGTTGCCGAAATTGAGGTTGTCGGTCACCGCGAGCGGGCGGGCACCCAGGGCCGAGAGGTTGCGGAAGGCCTCGGCCACCGCCTGTTTGCCGCCCTCGACGGGGTTCGCTTCGACATAGCGGGGCGTCACATCGGCGCTGAAGGCGAGCCCGCGGTTCGTGCCATGGATGCGCACGATCCCGGCGCCGACGCCCGGGCCGCGCACCGTGTCGGCCATGACCTGGCTGTCGTACTGCTCCCAGATCCACGCCTTGTGGGCCAGCGAGGGGGACGCCAGCAGGATCTTCAGTGCGTCGATCGGATCGACCTCCGGCACCGGGTCCATCTCCGGCGGCTGGGGTGTTTCCACCCACGGACGGTCGTATTCGGGGGCGTTGCCGGAGAGCGCGGCGAGGGGCAGATCGGCCATCACCTGGCCCCGATGCTCGATCAGGAAGCGATCCTCGGCGATGGTCTCGCCGACGATGGCGAAGTCGAGATCCCATTTGTCGAAGACGGCCTTGGCCTCGGCCTCCTTTTCGGGGCGCAGGACCATGAGCATCCGCTCCTGGCTTTCCGACAGCATCATCTCGTAGGCGGTCATGCCCGGCTCGCGTGTGGGCACGCGGTCGAGGTCGAGGCGGATGCCGAGGCCGCCCTTGTCGCCCATCTCGACGGCGGAGCAGGTAAGGCCCGCCGCACCCATATCCTGGATCGAGATAACGGCGCCGGTCTCCATCAGTTCCAGGCACGCCTCCATCAGCCGCTTTTCGGTGAAGGGGTCGCCGACCTGCACGGTGGGGCGTTTCTCTTCGATCGTCTCGTCGAACTCGGCCGAGGCCATGGTGGCGCCGCCGACCCCGTCGCGGCCTGTCTTCGCGCCAAGATAGACCACCGGCATGCCGATGCCGCTGGCGGCGGAGTAGAAGATCCGGTCGGCCCGGGCGATGCCGGCGGCGAAGGCGTTGACCAGGCAATTGCCGCTATAGGCGGGGTGAAAGCGGGTTTCGCCGCCCACGGTCGGCACCCCGAAGGAGTTGCCGTAGCCGCCGATCCCGGCCACCACGCCGGCCACCAGCGCCTTGGTGCGGGGATGGTCGGGCGCGCCGAAGCTGAGCGCGTTCATCGCCGCCACGGGCCGCGCGCCCATGGTGAAGACGTCGCGCAGGATGCCGCCAACGCCCGTCGCCGCGCCCTGATAGGGCTCGATATAGGAGGGGTGGTTGTGGCTCTCCATCTTGAAGACGCAGGCCAGCGGATTGCCCTCGGCATCGGGGCCGATGGCGATCACGCCGGCATTCTCGCCCGGGCCGCAGATCACATGCTCGCCCGTGGTGGGCAGGGTACGCAGCCAGCGCTTGGAGGATTTGTACGAGCAATGCTCGTTCCACATCGCCGAGAAGATGCCGAGTTCGGTAAGGTTCGGCGGCCGGCTCAGGATGCGCAGGATCTCGGCGTATTCGGTGTCGGAGATGCCGTGGTCGGCAATGAGGTCGGGCGTGATCCCCGGCGCGGTCGGAACGGCTGGCTCGGACATATGCTCTCCCATCTCGGGGCAGGGCTATAGGCGAGCGGGGGGCAAAGGGGAAGGGCCGTGGCGCAGCCCGCGCTCCCTCTGTGTCCAGCATCGCGTCTCGTGCGTGCGGCGCATCGCGTGTGTTTTCTAGGAGAGGATTGGAGCAAAAAAAAAATAGGCCGAGACATGCGTCCCGGCCCAAGTCCAACAGGGAGGTAAGCAACAACGATAGGCTGTTGCTATAATAGCTATAAGGTAACTGAGATTTTTTTCGCAAGATGTATGTCGTACACCAGAGCGCAAGGCCGTCATGCCTGTGGCGCAAGGGTGACTCCCCGTAACGCGAGCGTCGCGTCCGCAAATGCCGCCCGGCGGCTCATGACGCCGGGGCCAGTTTGCGGCGGTGGGCCTGGATCTCGGCCACGACGAAATCGCGGAATGCGGCGATCCGCTTGGATTGCCTCAGTTCTTCGGGATAGGCGAGAAACACTGGCACTTCGTTGCTTTCCACCTCCGGCAGGACCCGGATGATCTGCGGCGTGCTCTCGACGATGTAGTCAGGCAGAACGCCGATCCCGAGGCCGTTGATGACGCCCTGCACAACGCCGAAATAGTTGTTGACAGTGAGCCGCGACGGGATGTCGTGAGTCAGCAACCACTGGACCAGTTGTTCGCCCGCGGCCACCTGGGTGACGCCCGGCGCCTGGCAGATCAGCCGGTGGGCGGACATATCCTGGATCTGCTTGGGCTCGCCCGCGCGCGCCAGATAGCCCGGCGAGGCATAGAGGCGCATTCGCACGCTCATCAGGCGTTTGCGGATCAGATCGGCCTGGCTCGGCTCCTTCATCCGGATCGCGACATCGGCCTCGCGCATCGGCAGGTCGAGCACGCGCTCCTCGAGCATCAGATCGATGTTGAGCTGCGGATACTGCGCGTAGAGGTTGATCAGACGCGGTGCGAGCCACATCGTGCCGAAGCCGATCGTCGTGGTCACCCGCAGCTCGCCGAACACCTCCTCCTCGCTGTCCCGGATCCGTGCCGCGGCGGCATCCAGACGCTTGCGCATGGCCCGTGTGGCGTCGAACAGAAGCTCGCCCTGCTCGGTCAGGATCAGGCCGCGCGCGTGGCGATGGAACAGAGTGGTGTTCAGCATCTCCTCCAGCGCCCGGATCTGCCGCGACACCGCCGATTGCGACAGGTGCAACTGCTCGCCCGCATGGGTAAGCGACCCCGCGTCGGCGACGGCATGAAAGATCCTCAGCTTGTCCCAATCCATAACAAGGCCCTGTTGGCGCTAACCGGTAGCGTTCCTCTGACACGTCGCACGGCATCTGGCAACGGGCGGACGCGGGTTCCCGTTGGAGGTGCGGCGAACGGTTTGACTCTGATCCCGCCGCCCCGATCCTATATGTGTGGAGGGAGGAGCGTATGGCGCGACACGACGTTCAACTAACGGATCGGTACGACCTTGCCAAATCGCCTGTGCTCATCAGCGGCGTACAGGCGCTTGTGCGCCTTGTCCTCGCGCAGGCCGCGCGCGACCGCGCCGCGGGCTGGCGCACGGGCGGGTACGTCACCGGCTATCGCGGCTCGCCGCTCGGCGGGCTCGACATGGCGATGCAGAGCGCCGGTGGCCATCTCGGCGATGCGGGCGTCGTCTTTCATCCGGCCCTGAACGAGGATCTCGCGGCGACGGCCGTCATGGGGACGCAGACGGCTGCGCTGCGGGGCGAGGGGCGCGTCGAGGGCGTCTACGCGTTGTGGTATGGCAAGGGGCCGGGGGTGGACCGGTCCGGCGATGCGCTGCGGCATGCCAACCTCGCCGGCACCGCGCCGCGTGGCGGCGCGCTGATGGTGGCGGGTGACGACCATGTCGGCGAAAGCTCGACGACATGCCACCAGTCGGATCTAGCCATGATCGACGCCGGCATCCCCGTGCTCTACCCCGCCAACGTTCAGGATGTGCTGGATTTCGGCCTCTATGCCTTTGCGATGTCTCGGTTTTCCGGGCTCTGGGCGGGGATGAAGGCGGTCAAGGACACGATCGAGAGCACCGCCGTGATCAACGGCGATCCCTTCGCCAAGTCCTTTGAATCGCCGGATATTCCGATGCCGGAGGATGGTGTCTCCATCCGGCTGGCAGACAATTGGGTGCCGCAGGAAGAACGCCTTGTGGCGTGGAAATGGCCCGCCGCGCGGGCGTTCGCGGCGGCCAACGGCATCGACGGCCGCGGGCTTGGAAAGCCGGGCGCGCGCATCGGCATCGTTGCGGCCGGCAAGAGCTGGGGCGATCTGACGGCGGCTCTGGATCTTCTGGCGATCACCCCTGCGGTTGCCGAAACGATGGGGCTGACGACCTACAAGCTGGGCCAGATCTGGCCGCTCGAAGAGAGCGGGGTGCGGGACTGGGCCGAGGGGCTCGACCTTGTGATCGCGGTGGAAGAGAAGCGCAAGGTGATCGAGCCGCAACTGGCGCAGGCCCTTTGGGGCCGCGCGCTGCGGCTCTGGGGCGAACGGGGCGCGTCGGGGCGGCCGCTTTTCCCCGCCCATGGCCCGCTCGACCCGTCGATGATCGCGCTTCGGATCGGAGAGATCCTGCAATCCGAGGGGCTTGGAGGGGAGGCGCTCGCCGGGCGCCTGGCGCAGCTGCGCGCGGGGCCCCAGGGCGGCGATACGCTGATGGCGCGGCGGCCCTGGTTCTGCTCGGGGTGTCCGCACAACACTTCGATCCAACTGCCCGAGGGCGCCCGCGCCGGCGGCGGCATCGGCTGCCATACGATGGCGCTCTGGATGGACCGTGGCACCGAAGGCTACACGCAGATGGGGGCCGAAGGTGCGACGTGGATCGGCGAGGCACCCTTTTCCACAAAATCCCATGTGTTTCAGAACATTGGCGACGGAACCTACAACCATTCCGGGCTGATGGCGATCCGGGCCGCCGTCGGCGCCGGCATCAACATCACGTACAAGATCCTCTACAACGACGCCGTCGCACTGACCGGAGGGCAGACCCATGACGGGGATATCGGGCCCGAGCAGATCGTCGAGGAGGTGCTGGCGGCCGGTGTGGCGCGCGTCTGTGTCACCCATGACGGTGCCGAAGGGGTCGACGCGCTGCGGTTTCCCAAGGGCGTGACGGTTCACATGCGCGACCAGATCGTGCCCGTGCAGGAAGAGTTGAGCAAAACCAAAGGGGTGACGGCGCTCGTTCACATCCAGACCTGTGCGGCGGAGAAGCGTCGCAGGCGCCGCAAGGGAAGCTTCCCCGGGATCGAGAAGCGCCTCTTCATCGATCCCGATGTGTGCGAAGGCTGTGGCGATTGCGGGGTGCAGTCGAACTGCGTGGCGCTGGTGCCGGAGGAAACACCGCTGGGGCGCAAGCGGGCGATCGATCAATCCGCCTGCAACGCCGATTTCAGCTGTCTGAAGGGATTTTGTCCGTCCTTCGTCACGGTGCGTGGTGGCGTGCCGCGCAAGGCCGCCGCGCGGGAGGCCGATATCCGCGACCTACCCGACCCCACGCTGCCCGAGATCGACACCACCTGGAACATCGTGGTGACGGGGATCGGCGGGACGGGGGCCGTCACCATCGGAGCAGTGCTGGCGATGGCGGCCCATGTGGACGGCAAGGGCGCGGGCGTGATCGAGATGGCGGGCCTCGCGCAGAAGGGGGGTGCGGTGATGATCCATTGTCGCATCGCGCCAACGCCGGACCGGATCAGCGCGATCCGCGTGTCGTCCGGCCAGGCGGATGCCGTGATCGGCGGCGACCTTGTCACGACGGCGACCGCGGGGACGCGCGCGCTGATGGGTCCGCGCACGCGCGCCGTTGTGAACACGCACCAGACCTTCCCCGGCGATTTCACGCGCGACCCCGAATTCCAGATGCCGGGCAAGGAGATGGAGGCGCAAATTCGGGCAGCATCGCAGGGCGGGATGACGGCGTTCGACGCAACGCGCCTGGCCTCGGCCGTGCTGGGGGATGCGATCTACGCCAACATGCTGCTCACCGGCGCAGCGTGGCAATCCGGGCTCATCCCGGTCAGTCACGAGGCCCTGGACACGGCGATCGGTATCAACGGCGCGTCGGTGGAGAAGAACCGCAAGGCGTTCGAACTGGGCCGATGGACGGTGGTGGACCGCGAGGCTGTGGACGGCCTCGGCACGCCGCAACCCCAGCGCCTGAAACCGGCGGACGAGATCCTGGCCCTGGAGGCGCATCTCACGGCCTATCAATCCTCCCGGCTGGCCCGCCGGTTTCGCGCGCTGGTCGACCAGGCGCCGGACGACGAGCTGCGCCGCGCCGTTGCGCGAGGCTATCACAAGTTGCTGAGTTACAAGGATGAATACGAGGTGGCACGCCTGCTTTCAACGACGCGCGACAAGGCGCGCGCGGCGTTTTCGGGCGATCTCTCTTTGACCTATCACCTCGCACCGCCGGTCTTGTCGCGCATGGGCGCGGATGGGCGGCCGAAGAAGCGCGCGTTCGGCGCCTGGCTGCCCTTGGTGCTCAAACCCCTGGCGCGGCTCAAGGTTCTGCGGGGCACGCCGTTCGATCCCTTCGGCTGGACGCTGGAACGCCGGCGGGAGCGGGACCTGATCACTGCCTATGAGGCGGATCTGTCGGCCGCGCTCGAGGCGCTGACGCCCGCCACCCGCGAGACGGTGAAGGAGCTTGCTGAATTGCCTTTGCAAATCAAAGGGTTCGGGTCCGTCAAGGAAGCGGCGATGAAACAGGCGGACGGGCGGCGGGCGGCCTTGAAGGCGCGCCTCGACAAGCCCCCGGCCCAGGCGCATCTGGCCGCGGAGTGACAAAATAGTTGTCGCACCGCCGTGATCTTCTCTGGCCACAGTGAGACGCCACGTTTATCTCCCGCAGGGATCGTTAGTGTCTCGTCTATGCCAAACCGCCACGTCGCCCGGGATATCAGCTATGCCACAAGCATCCAGTCACGCTCCGGGCGTGCCCTTGTGCGTGCTGTCGAGAACGCAACGGGGCGCCTGGGGCTGATCAAGCGGGCGGACGGCTACGCCGAGGAGGTCGCCGCCGGGCGCGATTTCTGGAACGTGATGGTGGCGCGCTATGGGCTGAGCCTCGACGTTGTCACCGGCTCGCTCGATAACATCCCCCGAGACGGGCCTTTGATCCTGATCGCCAACCATCCCTATGGCATTCTCGATGGTCTGATCATGGGCCACATTCTGGCCAACACACGGGGAGACTTCAGAATTCTCGCGAACTCGGTGTTCCGCCGGGCGGAGGAACTGAACCGCGTGATCCTGCCCGTGGCGTTCGAGAGCACGAAGGAGGCGATGCGCCTGAACCTCGACACGCGCCGCAGGTGCCTGGAGTTTCTGGATCAGGGCGGCGCCATCGGCATCTTTCCCAGCGGCACCGTCGCCACCTCGGCCCGGCCCTTCGGCCGCCCGATGGATCCCGGGTGGCGCGGTTTCACGGCCAAGATGGTGGCCCGCAGCCGTGCCAGCGTCGTTCCGATGTTCTTCGAAGGGCACAACAGCCGCCTCTTCCAGATCGCCAGCCACCTGCATGTCACGCTCCGGATGGCGTTGCTGATCAAGGAATTCAAGGCACGGGTCGACGAGCCCGTGCGCCTCGGGATCGGCACGCCGATTGCGCAGGATCTGCTGGAGCGTCACGCGCGCGACCCCAAAGCGATGATGGACTTTTTGCGGGCACAAACCTATGCGCTGTCTCCGAAGCCGCTGAACGCTTCGGAGTTTGGCTTCGAGTTTGAAGAACGTTACCGGACGGAAAGGAGCCGCATCTACTGATGGCTGTTGGCATCTTCGATAGCGGCCTTGGCGGGTTGACCGTTCTGGAGGCGGCGCGGCGGCGCCTGCCGGATGTGCCGTTCGTCTATTTCGGGGACAATGCCCACGCGCCCTATGGCGTGCGCGACGCCGATGCGGTGTTCGGCCTGACCTGCACCGGTGTGGAGCGGCTGTGGGCGGCGGGGTGCGATCTGGTGATCCTGGCGTGCAACACCGCTTCCGCGGCCGCCCTGCGCCGGATGCAGGAGACGTGGCTGCCGCAGGACAAGCGCGTGCTCGGGGTGTTCGTGCCGCTGATCGAAGCGCTGACGGAGCGGCAATGGGGCGACAACTCGCCCCCTCGGGAGGTCGCCGTGAAGCATGTGGCGCTGTTCGCCACGCCCGCGACCGTGGCTTCGCGCGCCTTTCAGCGCGAGCTTGCCTTCCGCGCGATCGGCGTCGACGTCGAGGCGCAGGCCTGCGGCGGGGTCGTCGATGCCATCGAGGAGGGCGATATGATCCTCGCCGAGGCATTGGTGCGGTCGCATGTGGATGCGCTGAAGCGCAAGATGCCGGAGCCGGAGGCCGCGATCCTCGGCTGTACGCATTACCCGCTCATGGAAGAGATCTTCCAGGAGGCGTTGGGGCCGTCGGTTCGGGTCTATTCTCAGGCCGCGCTCGTGGCCGAAAGCCTCGCCGATTACCTGGCGCGGCATCCGGATATGCTCGGGTCCGGGGCGGCGGGGTATCTGACGACGGGCGATGCGCAGCGCGTCTCGTCGCGTGCGACGCAATTCTTGCGACGACAGATTGCTTTCGATCCCGCGTGAATGGGGCTATGCCCCGCCCTCGTCCCTGTCTTGAAGTGAACCCCATGACCCATCGTGTCGCCATTCTGGGCGCGTCCGGCTACACCGGCGCCGAGCTTATCCGCCTGATCGCCACCCATCCGTCGCTGGAGATCGCCGCGCTCACTGCCGACCGAAAGGCGGGCCTGGCGATGGCGGAGGTGTTTCCGCATCTGCGCCACCTCGACCTGCCCCTGCTGACGAAAATCCCGGACACCGATTTCTCCGGCGTTGACATGGTGTTTTGTGCACTTCCTCATGCGACGTCTCAAGCCGTCATCGCAACGCTGCCCCGTGATATGAAGATCGTTGACCTGTCGGCGGACTTTCGGCTGCGCGACGCCGCCGCCTACGAGACGTGGTACGGCAAGCCCCATGCCGCCCCGGATCTCCAATCCGAGGCCGTCTATGGATTGACGGAGTTCTACCGCGCCGAGATCCGCGACGCGCGATTGGTGGCGGGAACGGGATGCAACGCGGCGACGGGGCTCTATGTCTTGCTGCCACCCGTTCGCGCCGGGCTGATTGATCCGGACGAGATCATCCTCGACCTTAAGGTCGGGGTCAGCGGCGCGGGCCGGTCGCTGAAGGAAAACCTTCTGCATGCCGAGTTGTCGGAGGGCTGGCAGCCCTACGGCACCGGCGGCAAGCACCGTCACCTGGGCGAGTTCGATCAGGAGCTCTCTAGCGCGGCGGGCCGCCCGGTCGAGATCACCTTCACGCCGACGCTGCTGCCGGCAAACCGCGGCATCCTCGCCGCCGGCTACGTCCATGGCGACGCTGCGGCCATTCATGGCGCGCTGGCCTCGGCCTATGCGGAGGAGCCGTTCCTGTGCGTCCTGCCCTTCGGCACCGTCCCGTCGACGCACCATGTCCGCGGCTCCAATTTCGTGCATCTCGGGGTCGTCGCGGAACGCCGGGGTGGCCGGGCCACGATCTACGCCGCGCTGGACAACCTTGCGAAAGGGTCTTCGGGCCAGGCGATCCAGAATGCCAATCTGATGCTCGGCCTGCCTGAGACAGAGGGTCTGATGCTTGCGCCGGTGTTCCCGTGATACAATATACGCAGCAGCCCATGCGCCCTTAGCAAGCTACCCGGAGGAGCCCGCTTGAAGAGCCTGAAGAAGCAGCGCCGCATACAGATTATTGCCGTAGCGGCGATCGCGCTGGCCGGGTCGACCGCCCTTATTGGTTATGCCATGCGCGACGGGATCAACTTCTTTCGTCCGCCTTCGGAGGTGGTGGCGAACATGCCGCCGCCAACCGAGGTCTTCCGGATCGGCGGCCTGGTGGAGGAGGGCACCTTGAACCGGGGGCAGGGCGAGACGGTGACCTTCATGGTCACCGATGGCGGCGCGTCGGTGCCCGTCGCCTTCACCGGCGTGCTTCCCGATCTATTCGGTGAGGGCGAGGGCATGGTCGGCACCGGCTCGATGGTCGACGGGACGTTTATCGCGACCGAGATTCTCGCCCGTCACGACGAGACTTACATGCCCAAAGAGGTTACCGATGCCCTGAAGGAGCAAGGCGTCTATCGCGACCCGAACGAAGGCACGTAGCGCCACCGGACAATCCGCGCGCTAATGAACCGCACCACCGCACGGTGCGGTTTTTTCATGTAAACTCCTTAGAGGGAGTCTCCGGGTCGAAGTCTAGCACCCAGGAGACTCCCGAATGACCGACGTCGAACAGCTCGCCCGCGAGATCGTGGCCCGCGAAGGCGGCTATGTGAACGACCCCGACGATCCCGGCGGCGCCACCAACCATGGCGTCACGATCCACACCATGCGCCGTCTCGGGATGGATCTCGACGGCGATGGGTCCGTCACCGCGCGCGATGTGCGCGCGCTCAGCCAGGATCAGGCTGTGGAGGTCTTTCTGGAGCATTACTATGCCCGGCCGCGGATCTCGGCGCTGCCGGAGGTTCTGCAAGCCTCCGTCTTCGATATGTACGTCAATGCAGGCGCCAACGCCGTTCGTATCTTGCAACGCCTTCTCAATGAGATGGGTGAGGATTTGAAGGTGGATGGCGTGATCGGAAAGTTCACCATCGCCGCCGCGAAATCGGCCCTCGCCCGGGCGCCCCATCACCTTGCGGACGCCTACGGTATCGCTCGGCGCAACTACTACTACGATCTGGCCGACCGCCGCCCCTCGTCGCGCAAATACGCCCGCCGCCGGGATGGCGGAAAGGGCGGCTGGATTGCCCGGGCGGAGGAGTTCATCTCGGCCCGCTACCATCTGTCGGAGGCCGAGCATCGCGCGCGGGTCGAAGCATGGGGCTGAGTGCGGGGCTCCTCGGGAGCATCTTCAATCTGCTTTTCGGCAACGATCGCAATGCGATCACCGAGACAGTGGAGGTCTTTCGAACCAATGCCGAAGGGCAGGCCGCGCGCGACGCGCGCCACGCCGCGGCGGCGCTGGAGCAGTTCGCGCAAGAGTTCGCCGTGCCCCGGCGCGGCCTCTTCGACCGGATGATCGACGCGGTCAACCGCATTCCGCGGCCCGCGCTCGCTCTTGGCACGCTGGGCCTGTTCGTTTCGGCCATGGTCGATCCGATCTGGTTCGCGGCGCGCATGCAGGGCATCGCCCTGGTGCCGGAGCCCCTCTGGTGGCTGCTCGGCGCGGTCGTCAGCTTCTATTTCGGTGCGCGCCATCAGGCCAAGAGCCAGGAGTTTCAGAACTCGATCTCGGCGACGCTGGCCCGCGCCCCGCATGTGACGGAGGGGCTTCGGGCCCTGCAGGCCCTCGAAGCCGGCGCGCGGGAGCCTGCGCCCAAACCGGCCGCCCCTGCGCCCGCCCCTGCGCCCGCCGACCAGCCCACCGGCGTGGCCGACCCCGAAGGCGGCGCCCCGGAGCGCGGCGCCAGCAATCCAGCGCTCGCGGAATGGAGGGCGGAACGTGATCGACACTGACTGGATGAAGCAGGTGGAGCGCCGGCTGAACGCGCTCGAAACGCGGACGGCCGTCGACGAGGTGCACCGCGTCATGGTGGAAAAGCGGCTGCATGCCATCGAGGACACCCTCAAATGGCTCGTGCGGATCGTGATCGGTGCGCTGATCCTCGGCATGATCGGTTTCGCGGTGCGCGGAGGGTTCGCCGTTGTATAGAAAGCTTCTCCGCAGCCGCGTACTGGCCACCCTGTTCGACAGTTGGGGCTATTTCGGGCTCGAACGGCTGCTGGACAGTATCGAGGCGCAGATCCGCCTTCTGATCCTGCTCCTGATCCTGTCGATCCTGATCTCGGTTCTGCTGTTTCTGATCTCGCTCGTGCTGTCGGCCTAAGGGGGCTGGCCACGCGGCGTCCCTCGCGCCGATCACAAAGCCGGCAGCGTTCCCGCTCCATTCGAATTTCCTATGGGATGCGACGGTTTGGCGGCCTGGGGCGCAGTTGGCGGCCCGCGTGCCGTCCGCTACATTGCGCGCCATGAGCATTGTAGAACTCGGACATTTCGCTTTGATCCTGGCGGCGTGCGTCGCCGTCGTGCAGATGATCGTCCCGCTGGTGGGGGCGCACAAACGCTGGGCGGGCTGGATGGCCATGGCCGAACCGGCCGCGACCGCGCAATTCCTGCTGGTGGGGTTCAGCTTCGCCGCGCTCACCTATGCCTTCGTGACGTCGGATTTCTCGTTGCAGCTGGTGACGCTGAACAGCCATTCCGACAAGCCGATGCTCTACAAGGTGACGGGGGTCTGGGGCAATCACGAGGGCTCGCTGCTCCTGTGGGTGCTGATCCTCGCGCTCTTCGGCGCCTCGGCGGCGTGGTTCGGCCAGAAACTGAAGCCGACGTTGCGCGCCCGGGTGCTGGCGGTGCAAGCCTCTGTCGGCGTTGCGTTTTACGCCTTCATCCTGCTCACGTCGAACCCGTTCCTGCGGCTCGAAGTGCCACCGATGGATGGGCAGGACCTGAACCCGCTGCTGCAGGATCCCGGCCTCGCCTTCCATCCGCCGTTCCTCTATCTCGGCTATGTCGGCCTTTCGATGGCGTTCTCGTTCGCGGTCGCCGCCCTGATCGAGGGCCGGGTCGATGCCGCCTGGGGCCGCTGGGTGCGGCCCTGGACGCTGGCGGCCTGGCTCTTTCTGACCATCGGCATCGCGCTCGGCTCCTGGTGGTCCTATTACGAGCTGGGCTGGGGCGGCTTCTGGTTCTGGGACCCGGTGGAAAACGCCTCCTTCATGCCCTGGCTTTTGGCCGCCGCGCTTTTGCATTGTGCAATTGTGGTGGAAAAACGTGAGGCGCTGAAATCCTGGACGATCCTGCTCGCGATCCTCGCCTTCGGGTTTTCGCTCATCGGGACGTTCATCGTGCGCTCGGGCGTGCTGACCTCGGTGCATGCCTTCGCCAACGACCCCGAACGCGGTGTCTACATCCTGGCCATCACCGGCTTGTTCGTGGGCGGGGCGCTGACGCTCTACGCCGTGCGCTCCTCGGCGATGGAGGCCAAGGGCGTGTTCAGCCTCGTCAGCCGGGAATCGGCGCTCGTCGTCAACAACATCCTGCTCGCGGTGTCGTGCTTCGTGGTGTTCTTCGGCACGCTGTGGCCGCTTGTGGCGGAGCTCTTCTTCGACAGGAAACTGTCCGTCGGCCCGCCTTTCTTCGATGCCGCTTTCACACCGTTCATGGTGGCACTTATGACGATCCTGCCCGTGGGGGCAATGATGCCCTGGAAGCGGGCGTCGCTGGCGAAGTCGTTCGCCCAGCTCTGGGGCGTGCTCGTGTTCGCCCTCGCCCTCGGCGCGCTGACCTGGACGATCCAGACCGGCACGTCGATCCTTGCGCCGCTGGGCGTGCTGCTGGCCGTCTGGGTCGTGGGCGGCGCGGCGGCCGAGCTCTGGTCGCGCGCGGGCAAGGGCCCGACGGAAGGGCGCCTGCGGCGTCTGCGGCGCTTGCCCGGCGCCGACTGGGGCAAGGCCATCGCCCATGCCGGGCTCGGGGTCACGACCCTGGGTATCGCCGCGCTCGTCGCGTGGGAGGTCGAGGACATTCGCATCGCACAAACGGGCGAGCGTTACACGGTCGAGGCGTTCGGCCCGTGGCAATACGATATCCAGCTCAACGATGTGCGCCGGGTCGAGGGGCCGAACTACATCTCCACCATGGCCTTCATAGACGTCTATCGCGGCGACCGGCTGATCGCGGAGCTGCGGCCCGAAAAGCGCGTCTATCCGGTGGCGGGCATGCCGACCACGGAGGCGGCCATCAACAATGGCATCCTGCGCGACGTCTACATCGTCATCGGCGACCCGCAGGAGGGTGGGGGCTGGGCCGTCCGGACCTTCATCAAACCCATGGCGAACTGGATCTGGGCCGGATGCATCATCATGGCCATCGGCGGGATCTTCTCGCTTACGGACCGGCGCTACCGCGTGGCCGCGGGCGCGCGGCGGGCGCCGGCCGCCCCCGCGGGCGGATTGCCCGCAGAATGATGCGCGCGGTGCTGGTGACGCTGGCGCTGGCCCTGGCGGCGGGCCCGGCCCTGGCCGTGACACCGGACGAGATCCTGGAGGATCCCGTTCTGGAGGAGCGCGCGCGCGAACTGTCGGCCCAGCTGCGCTGTATGGTGTGTCGCAACGAATCCATCGATGAATCCGATGCCGATCTGGCCAAGGACATGCGTCTGCTCGTGCGCGAACGGCTGGTGGCGGGCGACAGCGACGATCAGGTGATCGCCTTCGTCGTGGACCGCTATGGCGAATATGCGCTGCTGCGCCCCACCACGGACGGGGCGAACCTTCTGCTGTGGTACGCCGGGCCCGCGATGCTGCTTGTCGCGCTCGGCATCGGCGGCGGGTATGTGTGGTCGCGCCGCCGGGCGCCGGCCACCGCCGAAGCGGGCCTCTCGGACGAGGAAGAAGCCCGCCTGAAAGCCATTCTCGACGAGTGACCCTCTGGAACTGACGCAGGGTTTCGGCTAGCGGTCGCGCGTGCGGCGGCTAGGGTGCGCGCCAGCAGAAAGAGGCTCCCATGCTCTATGAATCGATCCGTTACGCCGTGCGGGACGACGTCGCCATCGTCCAGCTGAACCGGCCGGAGGTGATGAATGCGCTGTCGACGCAGATGCGGGCGGAGATCACCCATGCGGTCCGCCGGGCGCCGGACGAGGCGCGCGTCCTCGTTCTGACGGGGAAGGGTCGCGCGTTTTGCTCCGGGCAGGACCTGGGCGACAGCGACACCATCGCCGCGACCGATCTGGAGCGGACCTTGCGGGACGAATATGTCCCCATGGTACAGGCGCTGGCCGAGAGCGCGATCCCGACGCTGGCGGCCGTGAACGGCCCGGCGGCCGGGGCGGGCGCCAATCTGGCGCTGGCGGCCGATGTGGTGATCGCCTCGGAGGCGGCCATGTTCCTGCAGGCCTTCTCGCGCATCGGTCTGATGCCGGATGCGGGGGGCACCTATTGGTTGCCGCGGCAGGTGGGTTTCGCCCGGGCCATGGGGGCCGCGCTCTTTGCCGAGCCGGTGCCCGCGCGTCAGGCGGCGGAGTGGGGGATGATCTGGGAAGCCGTGCCCGAAGACAGCTTCGCTGACCATTGGTGGCAGCGCGCACGCACGCTCGCGACCGGGCCTACCACCTCCTACCGCAACCTGAAGCGCGCGCTGCGGGAGGGGATGTCCAACAACTTCGAGGCGCAGCTTCTGCTGGAGGCGGAGCTTCAGGGCGAGCTGGGATCCACACACGATTTCCGCGAAGGCGTGTTGGCCTTCCTGGAGAAGCGCCCGGCGCAGTTCGAAGGCCACTGACGCCGCGTGGTTCGTTCAGCGGACCCGCACCGTTCCGGCCAAAAGCACGAGGCGTCTGCTGCACACCTCGCGGTGCGCGCGCTCCTTTGGGCGCCACGGTTCCAGCCCGCCTGCGCCCCCCTGTCGCCCCTTGTTCTGCCTTACAAGCGGCGGGTCGCGGCGCGACGCGCGGCACGGCGCGGGTTGACCAGTGCAGGCACCGGGGCGGAGAGCGCCAGCGCCACCCTGTGGCGTTCGCAGAGAGCGGCGCGCAGCGCGACCCAGAGGGCCCCGACCACCATCGTCAGGGCGCAGGCCACATAGAAGATGCCGATCGCGGCGAGAAGCGTTCCATCCTCCCGCACCAGGTGGAGCGTCGCAGCAATCCCGCCGCCAATCCCACCGAGCAGAACATATCCAACGACCATGCAAACCTCCAACTTGCCCGGCCCCATCTGATTGCAGAGACCTTACGATCGCGTAAACCGCAGGTCTCCTCGCGTATTCTGGCTAGTCACCGCGCGCGGAACCGGGAACATCTCGAAGGATCGGCTCGTCGAAGCCCCCCTTCCAAACCATGCCGGCCCCGGCGCAGCCCCCTCTGCGAGCCTGGGATTATGGAAGCCAAGATACAATCTTAGGTTGCATTACGCGAGCCTTATCTTGGTTAACGCGAAATGAAAAAGCCGGCCCGAGGGCCGGCTTCCATCTTGCATCCGCGCGGGCGTGTCGCGTCAGCGGTTTTCCACGTCGACATAGTCGCGCTCGATGGCGCCGGTGTACAACTGACGCGGCCGGCCGATCTTCATCGTCGGGTCGGACAGCTGTTCCTTCCACTGGCTGATCCAGCCGACCGTGCGCGACAGGGCGAAGATCGGCGTGAACATCGAGGTCGGGAAGCCCATCGCCTCCAGAATGATGCCGGAGTAGAAATCGACGTTCGGGAACAGCTTCTTCTCGGCGAAGTACGGGTCCGCAAGCGCGGCGGCCTCCAGATCCTTGGCCACCTGCAGGGTCGGGTTGTTGTCGACGCCCAAGAGTTCCAGCACCTCGTCGGCCGATTGCTTCATCACCTTCGCGCGCGGATCGAAGTTCTTGTAGACGCGGTGCCCGAAGCCCATCAGGCGGAACGGATCGTCCTTGTCCTTGGCGCGGGCGATAAACTCGGGGATGCGGTCGGGCGTGCCGATCTCGCGCAGCATCTCCAGACAGGCCTGATTGGCGCCGCCATGGGCCGGGCCCCAGAGGCAGGCGATGCCGGCGGCGATGCAGGCGAACGGGTTCGCGCCCGAGGACGAGGCCAGCCGCACCGTCGAGGTCGAGGCGTTCTGCTCGTGATCGGCATGGAGCGTAAAGATCCTGTCCATCGCGCGGCTGAGGATCGGATCGACGACGTAGTCTTCGGCCGGCACGGCAAAGCACATGCGCAGGAA
>JBCDGG010000062.1:0-27979 GCA_038757905.1 Pseudomonadota bacterium
CGCGAGACGGGGCATGCGCTATCTCCGCACCGTGGCGATGCGCTTCAGCACCAGATTGGCCGAGAACGACATCACGATCAGGATCATCGCGATCACGCTGGCGGATACGAAATCGTTGGAGACGTTGACCCGCTGGTAAAGCAGCGTCTCCAGCATCAGAACCTTGGACCCGCCAAGGATCGCCGGCGTGATATAGGCGGTCAGCGCCCCCGTGAAGACGAGCGTTCCGCTGATCACGAGGCCCTCCTTCGTGAGCGGCAGGATCACCCGGAAGAACACCTGGAACCAGCTCGCGCCCAACACGCGGGCAGCGGGCACCACGTCGCGCGGGATGTTCTCCATCGCAGACACGAGCGAGATGATCATGAGCGGCAGGAAGAGCTGCAGCAGCCCGATGAACACGGCCGTTTCGGTGAACAGCAGCCGGATCGGCGTCTCCGACAGCCCCAGGCCCACGATGGCATCGTTCACGATGCCCGTCCGCCCCAGGATCACGATCCAGGCATAGGTGCGCGCCACGGGCGAGATCATCAAGGGCAGCACCACAAGGCCGAAGATGCGGCCCCGGGCCGTGGCGGGCAGGTTCACGATACAGAACGCGGCGGCGTAACCGATCACCGCCGCCGTGCCAGCGACGAGAATGCCGAGCTTCAGCGTCCGGAAGAAGACTGTCTGGTTCAGGGGTTTGGAGAAGAACTCCACATACCCCTGCAGGCTCCATGCGCCGCTCTCGGTCTGGAACGCGATCGAGAGGAGGATGCCCACGGGCACCAGAAAGACAAGGAAGGTGAACAGCGCCGCCGGGAGAGCGAGGGCCAGGCCTTCCGTCCGGTTGAGGAACATGTGCTGCGCTCCCAATGGGGAGGCGGGTCGCCCGGGCGGCCCGCCTCGACTGCCGGACCTATTGCAGCACCTCGGTGTTCCACTGCTCGACCCAGGCATCGCGGTTGTCGATGATCGCGGCGGGGTCTATGATGTTGAGCGCGTTGATCAGATCGGCGCCATAGGTCAGGTTTTCGGCCACTTCCGCGCTGACCTCGACGTCCATGTTCGCCGGGCTGTCGATCAGCGCTTCGGCGATGCGGGTCTGCACCTCGGTCGACAGCCAGTAATCCATCAGCATGTAGACCAGCTCTTCGTTGCCGTTGTCCTTGGTCATGATCATCACGTTCATCCCCCCGGCCTGGCCCTCGGCCGGCTCGGCCCAGGCGAACGGCAGGGGCGAGCTCTTGAACCGGCTCCATGCGAAGCGGCCCACCGGCGCGGCGATCACCTCCTCCTGGTTCATCAGCTGCGCAAGCTCCGACGACCGCGAGTAGAACGTGACGATCTCATCGGCATGGGCGCCGATGGCCGAAATCGTGCCGGAAAAGTCGCTGGCGTCGCCGCCGGCGGCCTTGTCGAGCATCATCAGCGTCAAGGGGCCCTGCGTACCGGTGATGTTCGGCAGCGAGACGTTTCCGGCGAGTTCATCGCCCAGCAAATCACTCCAGCTCGAGATGGAGACGAGATCCTCGCGATAGACGATCGAGCTTGCATAGAACGTGTAGCCGACGGCCATGTTCCCCCCAAGCGGGTCCTGGGCGGCGGGATAGAGCCTGTCGAAACTCGCGATCTGCGATGTATCCAGCGGCTGCAGCAGCCCTTTGTTGGCCAGGCTCAGCGCGTCGTGCGACGAGATCACCGCCATGTCGATCACCGGATCGTCGGCGTTGGCTTCGATCTTGGCCATACGCTCCACGCTGTTTCCGGTCTCGATGACCAGATCGCAGCCGCAGATCTCCTCGAACGGATCGTAGAGCGCCTCCTTATAGGCGTCCTGCGCGAAGGAGTAGACAGAGATCGTAAGCGTGTCCTGCGCGGCGGCGGCGCTTGCCGTCAGCGCGGCACCGAGGGCGAGCAGGGAAAGGGTGGTCTTCATGGCGAGGATCTCCATTTGGCGAGTTGGGTCGGGATCGAGGTGGATTGGCGGACGACCAGCCGCATCGGCACCGTGTTGCCGTCATGGGGCGACACCTCGCCCCGGATTCTGGCCGCGATGATGTCGATGGCGCGGGTTGCGATCTCGTCCACATCCTGCGCCACGGTGGTGAGCGCGGGATGCATGATCGGGGCAAAAGACATATCGTCGAACCCCGTCAGGCTGACCTGATGGGGCACCGAAAGCTGCGCGCGCATCAGCTCGGAGCGCATGCGCAGGGCGATCAAGTCCGAGGTTGTCAGGATCGCGGTCGCTCCCTGCTCGACCTCCAGCAGGGCCGCGGCGAACCCGGCCTCGCCCCAATGAACGCGTGCCTCGACATCGCTGTGCAAGGCGTCCGTCATCCCGGCGATCCTGTCCCGCTGCACCTCGGACACCGGATCGCCCCCCAGGATGACGATACGCCTATGCCCAATGTCGCATACGTGCCGCGCGATCAGGGCGCCGCCGCCCCGGTGATCGGCACAGACGGCATTTTGCGGATCGGACGCGGTGTTGATCACCGCGACGGGCACGGGCATCGGGCCGGGCGAGGTGCCCTTTTGCGGCACGACGAGCAGCCCGTCGATCCCACGGTCCAAAAGCCTGCGGAACGCGTGCTCCTGCTCCTGCGCGCTGCCGCGGGAATCGGCGATCAGGATGCCGAGCCCCCGCTGATCGGCGGCGATTGAAAGCGTCTGGGCGATCCGGGGGAAGAGCGGGTTGGTAAGGTCTGGCATGACCAGCCCCAGAATCCCTGTCTGCCCGGTCTTCAATGCCCGCGCCGCGATGCTTGGCCGGTAGCCGAGCTCCGCGGCCCGGCTCTGGATTCGGGCGATCATCTCTTCGGAGACACGGCCCTTGCCGGTCAGCGCGTTCGACACCGTGGCCGTCGACACCCCGACATCATTGGCGATTTCCTTGATGCTGACCATCGGCCCCCCTGATTTAACGATTAAGCAAGCCCGAGTGAGTCGTGTCAACGCGCAAATTAAACGATTAAGCAGGACAACCTACGCATCGCTCCAGAAATCCAAAAAAGAAAAGGAGGCTGCTCAGGTCTTGTGCATCGGTGGCGCATCGACGGGCCAAGTGGGGACAAGGCGCGCGCCCCCGAGGCCAGTCATGGGCACGCGGCCCTGCCTTAGAACGCCTTACGCCGCTCCGGATCGCTATCGTGCGCTCGCCTCTCGTCGGCTCACGACGGGGCATAGTGTGGGTTCGGCTATTGCACCGCGCGGAGCAAGCGACGCGACCGTCTAAATCTTCGGTGGCCGGCGACTGGTCATTCCCCCCGCTCCCGCGCGCGGGCAGCTTCGTGGGTCAGCGCGGCCATCCGAAAGAAGCCGTGCGCCATCTTCGAATAAGGCGTGAGCAGGAAGAAGGTGAGCACCGTGGCGAGGTGAAGGGGAAGCATCCACGCCACCAGGGCCGTACCAGTGGCCGCATAAAGGATCAGGCCAGTCGCGCTGACCGCGAACATCAGAAGCACGAATGCCATCTCGCCCCCCCAGACCGCCGGTGCGCCCAGGTTGGGATCCGCCTTCGTCTTGAGCCAGGCCAGCCCGGCCGTTCCCAGACATAGCAGAAGGCCACCGGGCACCCCGAACAGCTTGGGCAAGCTCACAAAGTCATAGGGTGCCTCCAGGCCGAACCCGTAATGCAGGACCGTCCCACTCGCGGTCGACGCGAAACACAGCAGGAAGCCATACAGCGTCGCCTGGTGGAAATGCCGGCGGGCGTGGCTGAAGCGATCCTCGTCTTCGAAGTTGCACCCATCCCCGTGCCCGCCGCTGAGGTTGCGCATCTGCCCTGCCGCCACACACGCCGACCAGACATCCGCCATGCGCCACCTCACCGCGCCGACGGTGCGCCAATACGCCCGGATCGAGATCGCGAGCGCGGCAAGGGGCAGCAGAAAGGCCGGCAAGAAGATCGACACAATCAGCCCGTGGGACATGTAGGCATAGAACCCCGCCCCACCTTCGGGCCGCAGGGCCTGTGCCAGGCCGAACAGAAGCGCAAAGGCCAGAACGAGCCCTGCCCCGATCGCCATGCCGGACCGGTCGAACAGCGCCGCAAAGCCCCGCGGCCAGGCCAGTGCCCGCCAACTGTCGTGCCGGACCTCGGCGAGCGCCCTCGGCAAGTTGACCGCAAAGGCGTGCGGCTCGGTGTACTGGCAGGCGTAGTAGCACCCGCGGCAATTTTGGCACAGGTTCGCCAGAAGCGTGATGTCCCCGTCGCTGAACGCGCGTTCGCGATGCAGCGCTGGGAAGACCGAGCAATAGCCCTCGCAATACCGGCAGGCATTGCAGATCTCCGCCTGCCGACGCGCTTCCTGGATCAGGTCAGCCTGCATAAGCTGCCGCCTCCCGCCCGGCGATACGGCCGAACACCGTTCCGATCGTCATACCAAACCCGGCAAGATAGCCCTGCCCCAAGATCGATCCCGCCATCGTTTCGCCCGCGGCCCAAAGGTTGGCGACCGGCCTGTTTCCGATGGCGCATTGCGCGGTCTCGTCGACCTTCAGACCAAGATAGGTGAAGGTGACACCGGTCCGCAGGGAATAGCCGTAGAATGGCGGCTCGCTGATCGGCCGCGCCCAGTTGGTCTTGGGCGGGTGCAGGCCCGACGTCGAAACGCCGTCAAGCTCCGTCGGGCGAAAGCCCGACGTATCCCCGCAAGCGGCGTTGAACCGGTCGACGGAGGCGCGCAGTTTGGCGGGCGGCAGGCCCAGCTCCACGGCCAGATCCTCCAGCGTTTCCGCCCGGATCGGGGGGAAGACCGAGGGCATGAACAGATCGATGGCCTTGGAATCGATCACCGCAAACCCAACCTGATCGGGCTGCGCGGCGACCAAGCGCCCCCAGATCGCATAGCGCTTGGGCCAGACATCCTCGCCCTCGTCATAGAACCGCTCGGCGTCCTTGTTCACCACGATGGAAAACGGCACGCAGTCCAGCCGGGTGACGATGCCGCCGTCGAATTTGGGCGCGCGGCCGTCAATCGCCACGGCGTGGCATTGGGTCGGGTCACCCACCTGCTCGACGCCCTGTTCGAGCAGGTCGGCCAGCACCGCGCCGCGGTTGTAGGGCGTCCCGCGGATAAGGAAGTTGCGCGCGGCGGGCCCCCAGGCGCGCGTCAGCCAGTCGATATCGGCTTGAAAGCCGCCCGAGGCCACGATCACGGCCTTGGGTGTGACGGAGCGCGCCTCCCCGCCCAGGGTATACTCGACGCGGACGATACGATCCTCGTCGCATTCCAGATGGGTCACCGGCGCCTCGTAGCAGACCTCGACCCCCAGTTTGGCTGCAGTGCGGTAATAGGCGTTGACGAGGCCCTTGCCGCCCCCGAGGAAGAACGCGTTGGTGCGAGCGAGCGACAGGGTGCCGGACAGAGAGGGCTGGAACCGCACGCCGCGCGCCTCCATCCAGGGCAGGCACGCCTCCGAGGAGCGGATCGCCAGACGGGCCAGCGCCTCGTCGGTCTGGCCGCCGGTTACCTTCATCAGATCGGCGAAGTATTCCTCCTCCGTGTAGCTCTCGACGAGGGGCCCGAGCGGACCGGCATGCATGCACCGGAAGTTGCGCGTGTGGCGCGAGTTGCCGCCACGATAGGCCTTCGGCGCGGCTTCCAGGATCAGCACGCGCGCGCCCGCTTCGGCAGCGGTCATCGCAGCACAAAGGGCCGCGTTCCCTCCCCCGATGACGACAATATCCGGATGTGGCGACATGCTGCTCCCCGATACGCGCCCCGCTTTTGCCAAGCGCCGACCGATTTGACCAATGCAAGATTTTCAGAGATTGATCCGTTATGCGGATCAATTTCGACTTTCTCGACCTCGAAGCCTTTCTGGCGGTGAAAGACACGGGCTCCTTTCATTTGGCATCGGAACGGCTGAACCTGTCGCAATCGTCTGTCACACGGCGCGTTCAGAAGCTCGAAGCAGCGCTCGGCACGCGCCTGTTCGAGCGGACGACCCGGGATGTGCGGCCGACACTGGCGGCAAAGCGCCTGCAGATGCGGGCCGAGACGATCCTGGAGGACGCGCAGGAGGCAACGCGCGCCCTGCGGGATGAAGGCGCCGTGTTCGCCCATCAACGGGCACGCACGATCACGCTCGCGACGATCCCAACCATGGTCGGCGGCCTTGTCGGCCCGGCGATTGCCGGCTTCCGCGCGGCCGGCCACGCCGCGCGTTTGCGCATCCTCGATCTTGCCGCAAATGAGGTGGCCGAGGCCGTCGCCCAAGGAGACGCCGATTTCGGGGTGGGCGCGATCCCGATGCTCGAACCGGTGACGGAGTTCACGCTCCTGCTCGAAGACTCGCTCGTGCTGGCGCTCCCGGTGGCGCATCCGCTCGTCCGGACCGACCGGGTCAGGTGGCGCGATCTCAACGCCGAGGCGCTGATCCTGCCCGCGCGTGGCACGGGCAACCGGCTGCTGATCGACGAGGCGCTGGCCCGCAGCCGGACGGAGGTGTCCTGGGCCTATGAAGTTCTTCGCACAACGACCGCGCTCGATCTCGTGGCCGAAGGTGTCGGCCTCGCGCCCCTGCCCCGGACGGCGCTCGACGCGCTGCGCGCCCCGGGTGTGACATACCGGGCCATCACGTCGCCCGACGTCTCGCGGCCGGTGGGCCTTCTGTCGCGGATCGGGCAAACAGACGGTCCCGCCGTTCAGGCCCTGAAAGACGCCCTGTTCGCAGAGGCCCGCGCACGCCGCGCGCCGCCCGCGGAACCGCCCGGGCCCGGTCTCTGACACCCCCCGATCCGTGACCCATGCACCATTACCGGCTAGAGCGCACTGCCATGTGCGGTGCAAAAGCCTTGGCAGCCCGCCTCGCGCCGCCGGTGCGATGCTTGGCACGCAGGCGCCATTCCGGGTCAGGCTCGCGCCAGGGCGCAGGCTAGGGCCGCTGCTGGGGCAAATGGATACGCACCGCGGTTTCCGACGGCTGTGCCACCAACTCCATCGTGCCGCCATGGGCCTCCGCGATGGCCGCGACAATCGGCAAGCCCAGGCCACTGCCGGAGGAATCGGTCAGCTGCGAAAAGCGCCGCTTGGCCATCTCGGCATCTTCCGGTGCGATGCCGCGCCCGTTGTCGGCAACCGTCAGGGCGATGCCGTCCCCCTCCTGGCGGACGGTAATCTCGATGCGCGACATCTCAGGCCCGCCATGTTGCTGCGCGTTGTCGATGAGGTTTCGGATCGCCTCGCGCAACATGGTGGGATCCGCCAGCACCGGGCCAACGCCCCCGGGCGCATCGAGACAGACCTCCGCGTGCCGCCCCGCAACATCGCGGAAGCCCGGCATCCAAGCCTCGAGATGGTCGACAAGGTCGATGGGCTGGTGAAAGGCGTCGGGGCTCAGGCTCTTCGCGCGTTCAAGGGTCAGCAATTGCTGCGAGAGCTCCGCCGTTTCCCGCGCCGCCGCCAACAGATCCGACGACCGTCTGCGCGCCTCCCCGGCGTTCGGCGCGGCGTGCACGGCCTCGGCCAGCGACAGCACCGCAGCGATAGGATTGCGCAACTGATGCGCGGCGTTGGAGATGAACTCGGTCTGCGCGGTCATGCTGTTGGAGACCTGCCGGAACAGGCTGTTCAACGTCCGCACGATCCCCTGCACCTCCTCCGGCACAGGGCGGCGGATCGCCGACAGCTCGTCACTCGACCGCAGCTCGATGGCCGCCTGCAGATCGAGCAGCGGCCGCAGCCCAAGGCGAACGCCGAACCAAACCACCATCGCGACCGACGCGATCAGGGCGGCAATGGTGGCAAGCGCGCGCTCGACAAGCTGGCTGACAAAGGCGTTGCGCACGGTCTGATCCTGCCAGACCGTCGTGGTGAAGATCCCCGCGAACCCGTCGATCTCCGTTCTGGTCTGCAGCCGGACGCCGCTGACGTTCCGGCCCAGATAGACCGCCTCGAAATAGCTCGGCCCGCCCACATCCGCCGCGATGCGCGGCATGCCCACGGGCGGTGTCGCATAGCCCGCCACGATCACACCGTCGGGCGCATAGACATGGTAGAAGACGCGCCCGCCCGACGTGTCGCGCAGGATCGCCTGGGTGCGTGGCGACAGGGCGTCGCCCCCCGAGACGGCGACATCGTTGGTAACGGCCAAGGCGGCCGACAGCAGGCTGCGGTCGAAGACGTCCGCGGCGGTACGGCGCGCATTCTCTAGTTGCCAGAACCCCACGAGGGTGGCGATGGCCAAGAGCGGCAACAGGATGATCAGCGTCAGCCGCGCCCTGAGGGAGAGCGGCGTCATCATGGCTCCTGCAGGACCAGCGCGTATCCCAGGCCGCGCGCGACGCGGATACCGATCCCGAATGGTTTCAGACGCCGGCGCAACCGCGAGACATAGACCTCGATCACCTTGTCGTCGGTCTCGGTCCCGGCGCCGTAGACCTGATCCAGAAGCGCGGTCTTCGTGACCGTTCGCCCCTTGGCCTCGGCCAAAGCCAGCAGCACGGTGAGTTCCCGCCGCGGGATGTCCAGCGGGCGCCCGGCCACGGTCGCCTGCAGCGCTTCGCTGTCCAGCGTCAGATCTCCCAGCTCGATCGTGCGCCGCGGGGCCGTTGCCTTCCGGCGGCCCAGCGCCCGCACCCGCGCCGCTAGCTCATCCATCGCGAAGGGTTTGACGAGGTAGTCGTCCGCACCGGCGTCGAGCCCCAGAACACGGTCCTCGGTGCTGGTGCGCGCGGTCAGCAGGATCACCGGGCGGGGATCGCCGTCGCGCCGAAGCTTCGAGAGGATCTCGATCCCCGAGGTGCCCGGCAGGTTGATGTCCAGGATCACCAGGTCGCAGGGCTCCTGACGCAGAAACGTCTCCGCCTCGACGCCATCGTGCAGAAGGTCCACCGCATGGCCATCGTCCCGCAATCGGTAGGCGATCCCCTTCGCGAGATTGACGTTGTCTTCCACCAGCACGATCCGCATCGCCTACTTTTTGCCCCGATGAAGGCTTGGCGCAAGCTTGGTGCGCGACTGTCACGCTACGAGGCCGGGTAGCGGCCCGGCTTTAACGCCAGCAGACGCACGGTGCGCCTGCATGTTGGGAGGAAAAAATGACGATCATCAACACCGCGCGCCATGCGGCGCTCGGCCTTGCCGCCACGGCCGCCGCCAGCTTTGCGACGGGCGCCGCCGCCGATGGCCATGGCATCGACCTTTCGGGCAAAACCGTTGAGTGGATTATCCCCTTCTCGGAGACCGGCGGCTCCGCCAAATGGGCCAACTTCTATGCGCCGCTTCTCAGCGAGGCGCTGCCCGGTCAGCCCACGGTCGTCGTGAAGTTCATGCCGGGCGCAGGCTCCACCAAGGGCGCCAACTGGTTCCAGGAGCAAAGCTACGAGGACAGCGAAGGCACCGTGATCTTCGGCACCTCGGGCTCCACCCAGTTCCCCTATCTGCTGGGGGATCCGCGCGTGCGCTACGAGTATCAGGACTGGGAGGTCGTGCTTGCCTCGGGAACCGGCGGCGTCGCCTATCTCCCGCCCGATCTGTCGGAAATGATGGACGGGCTCGACGCCACCGCCCTGCAGGGCACGGATTTCATCTATGGCAGCCAGGGCGCCACCCGGCTGGACCTCGTGCCGCTTCTGGCGTGGGAGATGCTGGGCCTCAGCGTCGAGCCGGTGTTCGGCATCAAGGGCCGCGGCGACGGCCGGCTGATGTTCGAACGCGGCGAGGCCAATATCGACTATCAGACCTCTTCGTCGTACCTCAAAGGCGTCACGCCCCTCGTCGAAGCCGGCACCGCCGTCCCGATGATGAGCTGGGGCGCTCTCGACGCCGACGGCAACATCGTGCGCGATCCGACCTTCCCCGACCTGCCGACCTTCAAGGAGGTGTGCGACGCGACGCCTTCCTGCGAAACCAGCGGCAAGCGGTGGGAGGCCTGGAAGGCGTTCTTCGTGGCTGGGTTCCCGGCACAGAAGATGGTGTTCCTGCCCGCAGGCGCCTCGGACGATGCCATCGCGACCTACCAGGCCGCGTTCGAGGCCATCAAGGGACGCGACGATTTCGCGGAAATCTCGACCGGCCGGTTGGGGATCTACCCGCAGATGACAGGCGGCGAGGCGACGGAAGCCCTGTCGAGCGCCACCCGCGTGCCGGAGGAAGCCAGATCCTTCGTGGTGGGCTGGCTCAAGGATCGGTACGGCGTCTCGCTGAACTGATCCGACGTGCCCCGCCCGCCGCACCGCCTGACACAGGCGGGCGGGGCACACTTTCTCACTTCTGAAAGTCAAAGCGATGGACCTTCTCTCGGTCGCTCTGCCCGCGCTCAACGACGCGGCGGGCCTCATCTTGCAGCCTCTCGTTCTCGGCTATCTCGTCCTCGGCGTTGTGATGGGCCTGTGCGTGGGGGTCTTTCCCGGCCTCGGCGGCATCGCGGGCTTGTCGCTGCTGCTGCCGTTCATGTTCGGGATGGATCCCCTGCTCGGCCTGGCCCTGATGATCGGCATGGTCGCGGTCGTGCCCACCTCGGACACGTTCGCCTCCGTTCTGATGGGCATCCCGGGTTCATCGGCCAGCCAGGCGACCGTGCTCGACGGGTTCCCGATGGCCAAAAAGGGCGAGGCCGCGCGCGCCCTGGCCGCCGCCTTTGCTGCATCGCTCTTCGGCGGGTTGGTCGGCGCCACTTTCCTGACCCTCTTCGTCCTCGTGGCGCGCCCCATCGTGCTGGAGTTCCGCACGCCGGAACTGCTGATGATCACGATCTTCGGCCTGTCGATGGTGGGCATTCTGGCCGGGCGCGTGCCGCTGAAGGGCATCGCGGCGGCCGGCCTCGGGATGATGATCGGCACCATCGGCGAGGGCGACAGCGCGGGCGAGCTGCGCATGGCGACCTACGACATGCCCTACCTCGTGGACGGGCTGAAACTCGTGATCGTCGGTCTGGGGATCTTCGCCATCCCCGAGATCGTGGCGCTCCTCCGGCAGGACCGGGCGATCGCGGATCGCTCGCCCATGGGCGGGGGCTGGCTGCTCGGGGTTCGCGACTGGCTCGCCAATATCTGGCTTTCGGTGCGCTGCTCGATCATCGGCGTCGTCGTCGGCGTGATCCCCGGCCTCGGCGGCTCGGTCGTCGACTGGATCGCCTATGGCCATACCGTTCAGTCGACCAAGGACAAATCCCGCTTCGGCTCCGGCGAGGTGCGCGGCGTCATCGGCCCCGAAAGCTCCAACAATGCGAAGGAAGGCGGTGGGCTGGTGCCCACGCTGCTCTTCGGCATTCCCGGCTCCGGCTCGATGGCGATCTTCATCGGCGCCATCGCGCTGCTCGGCTCCGGCGATATCGAGGTGGGTCCCTCGATGCTGAAGAACAACCTCGACATCACCTATTCCATCGTGTGGCTGCTCGCGCTCGCGAATGTCGTCGGGACGCTGATCTGTATCGCGGCCTCGGGTGGGATCGCGCGCCTGACTACGATCCCCTTCAACCTGCTCGCCCCCTTCCTGTTCATGATCATCTCCTTCGCCGCCTTCCAGTCGGGGCAGGACATCATGGACCTCGTGGCCCTGTTCGCCATCGGTCTGCTGGGCATCCTGATGCGCCGGTTCGACTGGTCGCGGCCCGCCTTCCTGATTGGGTTCGTGCTGTCCAATCCGGCAGAGACCTATGCCAACCAGGCCGTCCAGATCGCCAACTCGCGCTTCCGCAAAAGCCTGGAGGACGGGCTCGACTATGTGTTCTCGCCCATCGTGATCGTGCTGATCGTGATCACGGTGGTGTCCGTGGTGGTGGGGCTGCGCCAATCCAAGCAGATCATGGCCGAGGGCGCGGTCGAGGCCGGGGCGAAACGGGCCCCGCTGATCTTCCTGCTGGCGATCCTGGCCTATCTCGTCGCGGCCTACACCAATGCCGCCATGATCCCCGACTATGCAGCGGCTGACAGGGTCTTCCCGACCTTCGTGGGCGGCGTCACCATCGCCTGCCTGCTGGTTCTGCTGGTGCAGATGATGATCCGCTCGGAGACCCATCCGCTCTTTGCAGACCGCGAAGTGTCGGATGCCGAGACCAATGCGCACGGGCTGTGGGCCACGCTCATCTGGTTTGCCGGGCTTCTGGTGCTGACCGCACTCGCGGGCTTCATCCTGGCGCTCGCGGCGTTTCTGCTGCTCTTCATCCGGTACCGGGCCGGGCGCGGATGGGGGTATGCCGCGCCCTACACCGCGGCCGGCATCGCCTTCATGTGTTTCATGGCCGGCCTCCTGAACCGGGACTTTCCGCCGGGGCTGCTGCAATCCTACGTGGATCTGCCATGGCCGCTGTCATGAGCCCGATCAGGCTTCTGTCCCTCGCCGGCGACGGCATCGGGCCAGAGATCATGGCGGCAACGCTCGCCGTGCTGGACGCCTTGCGGCCGTCGATGGGGCGCAGCGTCGAAGTCACGGAGATGGAGATCGGGTTCGCGGCCCTCGCCGCGGAGGGCACGACGCTTCCGCCCGCGGTGCTCGACACAGCCCGCGCCGCAGACGGCGTGCTTCTCGGTCCGGTCTCTCACAATGAATACCCCGCGCGCGAGGCGGGCGGGGTGAACCCTTCGGGCGAGCTGCGCAAAGCGCTCGATCTGCATGCCAACATCCGGCCCGCGCGAACGTGGCCGGGCATCGACGCCCCTCTCGGGACGCCGCTGGATCTGATCGTGGTGCGCGAGAACCTCGAAGGCTTCTACGCCGACCGCAACATGCATCTGGGCCCAGGTGAGGTGATGCCGGTGCCGGGCGTTGCCCTGGCCCTGCGCCGGATCACCGAAGCGGCCTCGCGCAAGATCGCCGAAACGGCGTTCGCGATCGCGGCAGAACGGCCCAAGCAGCGCGTCGCCGCCGTGCACAAGGCCAATGTCATGCGCGTGACCGACGGGCTGTTTCTCGACACAGTGCGCGAGGTCGCGGCGCAGTTTCCTCAGATCGCCTATGAGGAGATCCTGGTCGATGCCGCCGCGGCGCATCTCGTGCGCAACCCGGCACGGTTCGACGTGCTCGTGACCACGAACATGTTCGGCGATATCCTGTCGGATCTTGCCTCCGAACTGGCGGGCGGCCTTGGCCTTGCCGCGTCGCTGAATGCCGGCCTGCACCATACCGCGGCCCAGGCGCAGCATGGGTCCGCGCCGGACATCGCCGGGCAGGATCGGGCCAATCCGGTATCGATGATCCTGTCGCTGGGAATGCTCCTGCGCCATCTCGGCGAAAGGACCGCGGCGGACACCCTCGACGCGGCGCTGGGCGCGGCGCTGGCCCGTCCGCCCACCCGCACGGCCGATCTCGGCGGCGCGCTCGGCACACGCGCCTTCGCCGATCACCTCATCGGGATCCTCTCCGGGGGTCAATCATGAGCCAGACCGGTTTCCCCTTTCTATACATGCGCGGCGGCAGCTCAAAGGGCCCCTATCTTCGCCGGGCCGACCTTCCCGATGACCGCGACGCGCTGGCCGAGGTTCTGATCGCTATGCTCGGCGCCGGTCACCCCCTCAACATCGACGGGATCGGTGGCGGGGCGGCGGTCACGACCAAGGTCGCGATGCTCTCGCCTTCCAACGACGATTGGGCCGATGTCGATTACTTCTTCGCGCAGGTGGGCGTGGAAGAGCGGTTCGTCGACTTCAAGCCGACCTGCGGCAACATTTTGGTCGGCGTCGGCCCTGCCGCCATCGAGATGGGCCTCGTGCCGGTGGCGGGGGAGGAAACCTCTGTCCGGATTCGCGCGGTCAACACCGGGGCGCGGGTCGAGGCGTGGGTGCATACCCCGAACGGCGCGGTGGCCTATGGCGGGACAGCGCAGATCGACGGGGTGCCCGGCTGCGCGGCACCCGTCGCGCTTCAGTTCATGGACACCGTCGGCGGTGTGACCGGGTCGCTCTTTCCCACCGGGGCGCCGCTCGACACCGTGCACGGGGTGGAGGTGACGTGCATGGACGTCGCGATGCCCATGGTCATCGGACGGGCCGCCGACTTCGGCGTGACGGGCTACGAGACGATCGACGAACTCGACGGCAACACGGCGCTGATGTCGCGCATCGAGGACGTGCGCCGCGAAGCGGGCGGCCGCATGGGCATGGGCGATGTGGCCACATCCGTCACGCCCAAGTTCGGGCTGCTTGCAGCCCCGCGCCAGGGTGGCACCGCCGCGGTGCGCTATTTCATGCCGTGGCGCTGCCACCCGACCCTCGCCGTGACGGGCTCGCAGTGCCTCGCGGCCTGTCTCCTCTCGCCCCACACGGTGGCCGAGGGGCTGGCGCCCGTGGCGCCACACACACCCGCGACGATCACGCTGGAACATCCCATGGGTCAGATGGACGTGGTTGTGGAATACAGCCGCCAGCGGGACAGCGTAGACATCCGCTCCGCCGGGCTGGTGAGGACGGCCCGCAAGCTGGCCCAGGGCACCGTGTTCATCCCGACGCTGGCATGAGCGCCATTGAACCTTGGGGATCGAAGCGGTATACAAAAGTATACCATACGAGGAGGAACCCAAGTGGCTTACGACCCCCACCTCCTGCGTGCCCGGCGGTGCCTCCGCGCGGCCCAGGCGGACCTTCGGGCCGAGCTGAGCGCCTATCCGACGCCCGTGTCGGGGTGCGACGCGCAGTACAACCACCTGATCGGCATGCGCACCGCCATCGGCACGGCGCTTGCGACCCTCGATGGCCCCGCCTTCGTGGCAACGCCGCGCAGGCCCTCTCCCGATGCGGGGGTCGAAAGCCGGTGAAGGTTCACATCCTCGACGATTGGTTCGACACCCTGCGCGGGCTGCCCTGTTTCACGCTGCTCAATGGCCACGATGTCACCGTATGGACGGACCACGAGCCCGATCCGGAGCGGCTGGCCGCCCGCGTCGCGGACGCGGATGCCCTGGTCCTTTTCCGGGAGCGGACCAAGATCGGCGCCGCGCTGGTGTCGCGGTTGCCGAACCTGCGCCTGATCTCGCAGCGCAGCGTCTACCCGCATATCGACGTCGACGCCTGCACCCGCCACGGCGTGATGCTGTGTTCCAACATGCACGCAGGCACCCCCTCCTACGCCGCAGCGGAACTGACGCTCGCGCTGATGCTGGCAAGCGCCCGCCAGATCCCGCAACAGGTGGCTTCGATCCGCGCGGGCGACTGGCAGATGGGCGTCGGGCGCACGCTGCGCGGCCGGCGGCTCGGGCTCTACGGCTATGGGCGGATTGCAGGCGCCGTGGCCGGCTACGCCGACGCCCTCGGGATGGAGGTGCAGTGGTGGGCCTCCGACGCCGGACGCGCGCGCGCCGCAGCGGACGGGGCCCGGCTGGCCGAGAGCCGCGCGGCCTTTTTCGCCACATCGGACGTGGTCAGCCTGCATGTGCGGCTGAAACCCGACACGCGCGGCATCGTCACCGCGGACGATCTCGCCGCGATGGCGCCCGGGTCGCTTCTGGTGAACACCTCCCGCGCGGGGCTGATCGCGCCGGGCGCCCTGGAGGCGGAGATCGCGCGCGGGCGCATCCGGGCCGCCGTCGATGTCTTTGACACCGAGCCGCTGCGCGACACCGACCACCCGCTTCTGACCCATCCGAACGTGCTGCCGACCCCACATATCGGCTACGTGACAGAGGACGAGTTCAATCTTCAGTTCACCGATATCTTCGAACAGGTGAGGGCCTTCGCAGAGGGGCACCCGATCCATGTGATCAATCCCGAGGTTCAGGCACCAGGCTAGAGAGCCAACCGCCTGAGCGGCACGGCTCCGCCAAACCCGAACCTTGCAGGGCAGTGCGTCCGGCCAATACGGCCCGGTTTTCAGCGACAGGCGCGATCTCAATGCCCCCATCCGGCGCACCGAACGGCTGGCCGTTCAGCGCCGCACCCGGGTGCCGCGCCCAAGACGTTCGATCAGAAAATCCATGAAGCAGCGCACCTTCGGCGTCAGAACATTGGATTGCGGGTACATCAACCACAGGACCGAGCGGTCATTCAGCTGCCAATCGGGCAGAATCCGTTGCAGCCGCCCGGCCGCAATGTCGCGCTCGACACTCCAGATGGAGTTCACCGATAGCCCCGCCCCGGCCAGCGTCGCCTCGCGCTGGGAGGCACCGTCATCCAGGATCGTCCGGCACCGCAGCCTCGCCGGGTCCAATACGAAGGTCCCGCCGCCCTCGCCGAGGAACTCCCGCGGGGCAAGATCGGCCCAGGCCAGAAAGTCATGTCCGGCGAGATCCTCCGGCGTTTGCGGCGTCCCGCGTGCAGCCAGGTAGGCGGGCGCGGCGCACAGGATGCGCGTGTCGTCAGCAAGCTTCCGGCCCTTGAGGCTGCTGTCGCGCAGCGGGGCACTGCGCAACGCCAGGTCGAAACTGCCTTCGATGAGGTCGACACGTGCATCCGACAGCCGAAGATCGAGGGTCAGATCGGGGTAGCGGGCGTGAAACTCCGGCAGGAGCGGCATGATGTGAAGCTGGGCAAAGCTGCTCGGGGCGGCAAAGCGCAGGGTCCCCGTCGGCGCCGCGGTGTCCTGGCCCAGGGCCGCCCGCGCCGCGTCCGCCTGCGCGAGGATCTCGCGCGCGTAGGGCAGGAACGCCTCGCCCTCCTGAGACAGCGATACCTTGCGCGTGGTGCGGTGCAGAAGCTCCACCCCCAGCGCACGCTCCAGCTTGGCCAGACGCGCGCTGGCAACGGCCGGGGCGAGGCCAAGGCCGCGCCCGGCAGCCGAGATGTTCAACCGATCCGCCGCGCCGACGAACAGCCGCAGGCTCTCTGTATCCATCTAAATTATATCCAAAACCAGAATTCTGAACTCAAATCATCGCCGTTTATTCCGCAATAGCAATACGTACCTTGCGCTCCATCGACCCCGAAAGAGGAGCAGCAGTCACATGAAAGCACTTGGATATCACCAGGCCGGCGCCTTGGATGCGGAGGGCGCGCTCACCGCGTTCGAGGCGCCGCAGCCGGTGCCCGGCGCGCGCGATCTGCTCGTCCGCGTCCACGGCGTGTCGCTCAACCCGGTGGACGTGAAGCTGCGGGCCAATCGCGCGCCCGATGGCGGGCCGGGCATTCTCGGCTTCGATGCGGCGGGGATCGTGGCCGCCATCGGCTCCAACGTCACCGGCTACGCGGTTGGCGACGCTGTCTTCTACGCCGGAGATGTGACGCGCCCGGGCTCGAACGCCGAGTTCCAGGCCGTCGACGAGCGGATCGTGGGCCGCAAGCCCGCTTCGCTGAGCTTTGCCGACGCCGCGGGGCTGCCGCTGACCTCCATCACCGCGTGGGAGATCCTGTTCGACAGCTTTCGCCTGCCCGAGGGCGGCGGAGGGGGCGAAACCCTGCTGGTGATCGGCGGCGCCGGCGGCGTCGGGTCCATCCTCATCCAGCTCGCCAAGCGGCTGACTGGCCTGACCGTGATCGCCACGGCCTCGCGCCCGGAGACGGCGGACTGGGTGCGCAAGATGGGGGCAGATCACGTGGTCGATCATCGCGGCGACCTGGCGAAGCAAGTACAGGCCACCGGGACGGCGCCGCGCTACGTCGCCGCTCTCACGGCGACCGATCAGCACTGGCCCGCGATCCTGGAGCTGATTGCCCCCCGCGGGCATGTGGCGCTGATCGACGATCCCGCCGCGCTCGACATCGGCCCCGCCAAGCCAAAGGCGCTCACCATCAGTTGGGAGTTCATGTTCACGCGCTCGATGTTCGCGACGCCCGACATGGAGGTTCAGCGGACACTGCTGAACCGCGTCTCGGAGATGGTGGATGCGGGCGATCTGGTGTCGACCGTGACCGAACGCGCCGAGGCGTTGAGCGCCGACACGCTCGCCGCGGCCCACAAGCGCCAGGAGAGCGGCCGGACGATCGGCAAGCAGGTCCTCCCCGGTTTCTGACCAAGGTCCATCAAGGAGATACGACCATGACCTACTACTCGGTGCTCGACGTCACCCCGACAGACGAGACCTGGATCCCCGGCTATCTGCCCGAGGCCAATGCGCGCGTGGCCGCCCATGGCGGCCGCTACATTGCTCGCACGGCCAATCATCAGCAGCTTGAGGGCGACGCTCAGCCCGCCGCACTTCGGATCATCATCGAATGGCCGTCGAAGGAGGCGGCGCTGGCGTTCATGGAGGACGCAGCCTATGCGCCGCATCTGAAGGCCCGCACGCAAGGATCGGTAAGCCATCACTATCTGATCGAAGGCAAGGACGACCTCGCATAGGCGGGCCCCTTCAAGGAGACGGATCATGCCGGACGGCCAGAACCCCCTCGGCTTCCAAACGCTCAATCGTGCCTACAACACCGTCTTTCGGCCGGACCGGCTGAGCCTTGGGCTCACCGTTCCGCTGGACGCTTACGCGGTCGGCGCGCTGCCGGACATGGAGGCGCATCTGGAACGCGCGCGCCTTGCCGACGCGCTTGGCTTCTCTGCCCTGTGGCTCCGGGATGTGCCCTTCAACGTGCCGAGCTTCGGCGATCCCGGGCAGATGTTCGACCCGTTCGTCTATCTGGGGGCGCTGGCCGTGGCGACGCAGACCATCGCGCTCGGCGCCGCCAGCATCGTTCTGCCGTTGCGCCATCCGGCCCATGTGGCCAAGGCGGCCGCGAGCGCAGACCGGCTGTCGGGTGGCCGCCTGTTGCTCGGCGTGGCATCGGGAGACCGGCCCGAGGAGTACCCGGCGCTCAATGTGCCCTTTGGCGAGCGGGGCGCGCGCTTCCGCGACAGTCTTGCCTACATCCGTGCCGCTGGTGCGCCTTACTCGAGCCACACCGGCACGTACGGGGCCTTGACCGGCGGGATGGATTTGCTTCCCAAGCCCGTGGCCGGCCGCATTCCACTGCTGATCACAGGGGGCAGCCAGCAAAGCCCGGACTGGGTCGCGGCCCATGGCGATGGCTGGATGACCTATCCGCGCGCCCCTGGCGCCCAGGCGCACGCCGTCGCGGCCTATCGCGGCCGCGTCTCCGAGGGCGGGGGCCCGGACAAGCCCGTGATGCAATCGCTCTATATCGATCTGCAGGCAGATCGGCAGGCGCCGGCCCAGCCGATCCATCTGGGGTTCCGATCCGGCATCGACGCCCTCACACGCCACCTGCGAGACCTGCAGATGAGTGGCATCAACCACGTCGCCCTGAACCTCCGGTTCAACGGCGCCCCGATCGAAGACACGATGAACCGGCTGGCCGACGCGCTGCTGCCCGAGTTTGGAACGTAGGAGACCCCGCCATGTCCAAGACCATCCTTGTCACCGGCGCGACCGACGGGATCGGGCGCCTAACGGCGCAGTTGCTGGCCGAGGCCGGGCACGAGGTACTGCTGCACGGGCGCGATGCCGCCAAGCTCGCAGATGTCGCCGCGGACCTGGGCGGCGACCCCGACAGGTATGTCGCCGATCTGTCGTCGCTCGCCGAGACAGAGGCTTTCGCCGATGCCGTCCTCGCGCAGCACGACCAGCTCGATGTGCTGATCAACAATGCGGGGGTCTTCAAGATGCCCCGCCCGATCCTGCCGAGCGGGCTCGACGCCCGTTTCGTCGTCAACACCCTTGCGCCCTATGTACTGACGCAGCGGCTCCTGCCGATCATCCCGAAGGACGGACGAGTGATTAACCTGTCGTCGGCCGCGCAGGCGCCCGTCGACCCGCAGGCGCTCCAGGGAAATACTCGGTTGGACGATATGGGCGCCTACGCCCAGAGCAAACTGGCCATCACGATCTGGTCGCGCGAGCTGGCGCGCACACTGCCTGAGGGCCCGGCGGTGATCGCGATCAACCCCGGATCGCTGCTGGCGTCCAAGATGGTGCAGGAAGGGTTCGGCGTTGCCGGAAGCGATCTGCGCATCGGGGCGGACGTCCTCTGTCGCGCGGCCCTCGACCCGTCCTTTGCGGAGGCATCCGGCGCCTATTTCGACAACGATGCAGGACAGTTCGGCGAGCCGCACGGCGCGGCATCGGATGACGCCCATGTACGCGCAGTAATGGAGGCCATCGCACGGCTGACGTGAAGACCGCGCAGAACCGGATAAGTGCGACCTGCGCCAAGCCTGACTGCGCGGCGCCGGGCCCGCAGAGCCTGGAACGGCTAGGCCCCCAAGAAACGTCAGGATCGCGCCGGGTGGCAACCACCTCCTGTACCACCCAAGTGGCAGGGAATTTCGGAGAGAAAAGTCCGCACGTGCCCGCCGAATCCGATCCATCGCAATGGAGGCCACGGCGACGCGCGGCGGCACGATCTGATCAAGGCCTGACGCCTGACAGCGGGCAAATGAAGCCGGCGCTATGCCCGGGACTGGCTCATGCGAGCGCTTGCTCATGCCCCAGCGGACAGTCCTTCGACCTTCGCGCCTCTCGTGGCGCGGGTCATGTGCGCGTCAGCCTCGTACCGCGCCAGATGGACGCAATTGGTCAGACCAAGAGATACGTCCGCAGGTACCCCGAGATCGGGCTCCGTTTTGCCGGAGACGCCGTTGCATTGAGGCATGGGCGGAGAGGGAACCAGAAGCTCCACGGCCATCGGCGTCCGGCGCGACGCTAGAGTCGGCGCGCGCGTGATGGCGCCACGGAGGGGTGTGTCGCCCAAGAGCCGAGACGCGCGGCGGGGCGCCCGGAATTGGCTGCTCCTTTGCGTAGCTCTGTGGCGCGGGTGAAAGTATAGGAGCGCTTCTCCCTCAGACCTGGGCAGCAAAGGACCCAGTCCGACGCGTCAGGCGCCCCGCCCCGTCTTAAGCGCGCTCTTCCGCTCGGAGACATCGCGCGCGATGAGATCGGCATAGAGCGCACGAATGCGCCGTGTGACCGGGCCCGCGCCACCCGAGCCGATCTGCTTGCCGTCGATCTCGGCCACGGGCGTCTGCGCGCCGAACGTGCCGGTCAGGAACGCCTCTTCGGCGCCGTAGGCTTCGTAGAGCGAGTAGTTCTTCTCCTTCACCGGGATGGCCGCGGCGCGGCAGATGTCGATGACCTTCTGCCGGGTCACGCCGTTCATGCAATAGTCACCGGTCGAGGTCCAAACCTCGCCACGGCGCACGATGAAGAAGTTGCAGGCGTTGGTTGTGTTCACGAAACCATGGGGGTCGAGCATCAGCCCCTCATCGGCCCCTGCCTGCTCGGCCTGGAGACAGGCGATCACGCAGTTCAGTTTGGAATGGCTATTGAACTTTGCGTCCTGGCTCATGGGCAAGCCGCGCACCTGGGGCACCGTCGCCAACCGGATCCCACGGGACGCCAGGGCGCGCGCGGGCTTCGAATGCTCTACAATGGCGACGATGGTCGGCCCCCAGCGCGACAGTTTGGGGTGCTGGAACGGCTTGGCCTTGCGGCCGCGGGTGATCATCAGCCGGGCATGGGCATCCGTGGTCATCCCGTTGGCTTCTGCCGTGGCATCCAGAATGCCGCGGATCGCCTCGCGCGACAGGCCGATGTCTAGCGCCACCGCCTTGCAGCTGTCGAAGAGGCGATCCATGTGATCGTCAAAGAACGTCCAGACCCCATCGTAGAGGCGCAGACCCTCCCACATGCCATCGCCCAGCATGAACCCGGAATCGTAGACCGAGACCTTGGCCGCGTCCTTGTGCACCAGCGCGCCGTCGACCCAGACGCGCAGGTCGTCGTTGCGGGGATCGTGCTCGGCGTCGTGCGTCGAGATCTCCGTCACGCCTCCGCCTCCGATGGCTTCAGCGCAAGGGCTTTCAGGCGTTCGTAATGCGGCAGAGCAGCGGCGGAGATCGGTTGCAACGCGGCCGGCAGATCCGGCAGCGCGCCCTCGGGCCCGGCAAACCCGGTGGAGGCATGCACCGCGCCATACCAATGCGCCGCCCAGACCCCGTCATCGGCGTGGCCGCCGGTCGGCCAGGTCAGCATCCTGCGGTCGAACGAAAGCCCGATGCGCGCGCATAAGGCCAGCAGCATGGCCTCGGGCGCGGTGCGGATATCAAAGCTGTCGACGATTGCAGGCCTGTGGCCGCGTGCGACGATGGCATCGTAAAGCTCTGCCTGCTGGACAAAGCCGATGTCGGAGAGCGTCGGGTTCTCGCGCTTGGCCACATAGCTTGCCAGGACGCGCGCAGGATGCCTAATCAGGAAGACATGCGTCACGGCATCGAACCAATCCTGGTCCAGCCCCCACAGCATGTGCTGCGTCATGTGTTTCTGGTAGCAATGCGGTTGGCCGTCCTTGTCCGGCGCGGCACAATCGGCGCCGACCCGCGCAGGATCCGTCTCTCCCGCGGCGATGATAGCGTGACGCATCGGATGATCCGCACCCGACGCCGCAAGATAGGCCGCATAGAACGGCTCGTCCCACACGCCGCAATCCGGCCTGGCCCCGAACGCATACATCATCGCGGTGGACAGGTTCCGCGGACCAGACCAGCACGCGATGTTCATAGCTTGCAGTCCGGGGCGGTGGACGACGGGCAGGCGAGCTGCATCACTCGGAGGCGCTGGCGCATGGGGCGCTTCGCCTGCCCAGAACTGGGCACAGCCCGCCCTCTGCCGTCGCGCTCGTGGTTCATCCGTTCTGCCCATCCTTAGCGTGATGCGATGGGTCCGGCCTAGCACACTCCGCTGCCTCTGACAGACGCTTTCGCGATGGAGGACTTCCCGGGCTGCACACGTCTTGCCGACTACGCGCGGCCCTCACCGAAAGGTCGTCGGTCGGCACCTGGCAGCAACCGGGTCAAGCTGCTCCCACGGCCGATCGCATGCGTGGGCATCCGGAAGATAAGAACGCTCATCGGGCAGTCCCCGATGTCATTGGAGCGCGCATCGAAACCCCGACAGACTGATCCCATAGCGACCCAGCCCTCAATGGGGCCCGCCTGACCCAGCGATGAAATGACGGAATCCGAGAGTGCACCTGATCATTTACAGCGCGATTTGCATGAGCTGATTCTATGGATAATCGAATGATTCCGCAGAATCGGCCGAATTCTCTGAATTCGAGTCTCCCACAATAGTCGGGGAAGAACACTTGGCCAAGTGCCGAAGACAGAAAGCAAAAGACGCATGAGAAACACTCTATTCTCCAGATCGCAAACGATGTCGCCACCCATTTTCCCTGCATTGGAATGCTGACCCCATAATACCCTGAGTTGATTAGAATCAAAGGCCATACCCGCTAAAGGCGTACCGCCTTGATTACGTTCAGGGCACAGGCAACAGTACAGCCAAGCGGGCAACCGCGCGGTGAGACAGTTTGATAGTATGGGGGATTCAAATGTCTGTTATTTCAATCATTGAGGTCGTGCCTTCGTCCGAGAGTTTCAGCCAGTTCGTGGAATTCAAAGTTGAACTCGATAGTGCATCCATTGTTCCCGTCGTCGTCAATTTCAGAACGCTCTACGACGGCACGGCTACGAATCTGGATATCGACAACAGTTTCACGTCGAGCCTAAACAACGGCACCCTGACGTTCGCTCCCGGCGAAACCCTGGCGTCGATCTTTGTCGAAGCGGATAGCGACACGCTTGACGAATCCGACGAGCATGTCGTGCTGGAGTTGTTCGACCCAACAAACGGTAGCTTCACCGGAGACCAGCCGGTCCTGCGCGCTACCGGCATTATCCTCGACAATGACGGGCCAGGCTCGAACCTCGCCCTCTTTGTCGGCGACCCGGTCATCATCGAAGGCGATGCCGGCACCAAGACCGCACGGTTCGAGATCGTTCTGTCGCAGCCCGCGCCGAGCAACATCAGCTTCAGCTACGCCACCCGTGACGGCAGTGCCATCGCAGGCCAGGATTACACGGCAAGCTCTGGCACGGTCAGCTTCGATCAGGGACAGTTCACCAAAACGGTGGACGTGCCGGTGATCGGCGACACGGTGGGCGAAGCCGCCGAATGGTTCGCCCTGAAACTCACCAATCAATCGGCCGTGACGGTGGACATGGCCGACAGTGTCGGTGTCGCCGAGATCCGGGACACCGACGCATCGGCCCTGCCGGAGATCTCGATCGAAGGCAGCGCAACGATCGAAAGCTTCAGCAACTTCATCCGCTTCAAGGTCTCGCTGTCGGAGCCGTTTCTGGATGCGGTCACCGTGAACTACCGCACGCTCTACGATGGCACGGCCACCAACTTCGATGTCGACAACAGATTGGAATCCAGCGCCAACCGCGGAACGATTACGTTCGCCCCCGGTGAAACGGAGAAGTCGATCTTGGTCGAAGCCGACAGCGACACCATCGACGAGGCGGACGAGCATCTGACGGTCGAGCTGTTTGACCCCAGCAATGCAACCTTCGGCGACGGTCAGCCGGCGCTGCGCGCGACCGGGATCATCCTCGACAATGACGGCGTCGGCTCGAACCTGGCTCTCTTTGTGGGCGACCCCGTTCTCATAGAAGGGGACGGCGGAACCAAGCTCGCACAGTTCGATATCGTCCTCTCGCGTCCGGCTCCGACCGATCTGTTCTTCAGTTTCACAACACGGGACGGCAGCGCCCTGGCGGGCCAGGACTACATAGCGACATCGGGCACGCTGAGCTTTGTCGAGGGGCAAACCCTCGGGTCCGTGCAGGTGCCCGTGATCGGCGACACGGTGGGCGAAGCCGCCGAATGGTTCGCGCTCAAACTGACGTCGCTGACGGAAACGCCGCTCGACATGACCGACAGTGTCGGCGTGGCCGAGATCCTCGACACCGATGCCACGATCCTGCCCGAGATTTCGATCCAGGGCGACACGATCATCGAAAGCTTCAGCAACTTCATGCAGTTCACCGTGACGTTGTCCGAGCCCTTCGCGGACGCAGTCACCGTGAACTTCCGGACGCTGTTCGACGGCACGGCGACCAACTTCGACGTCGACAACGCGCTTGAGTCCGCAACCAACAACGGCACCCTCACCTTTGCGGCCGGCGAGACGTCGAAATCGATCTTCGTCGAAGCCGACAGCGACACTCTCGATGAGGCGGACGAGCACATCACGGTGGAGCTGTTCGACCCGACGAATGCGACCTTCGGCAATGGTCAACCCGCCCTCCGCGCGACCGGTGTCATTCTCGACAATGACGGCCCGGGCTCCAATCTCGCGCTCTTTGTCGGCGATCCTGTCCTGATCGAGGGGGACAGTGGCACCAAGCTCGCACAGTTCGACATCCAGTTGTCGCGGCCTGCCCCCGCCGACCTTCAGTTCGACTACACAACGCTGGATGGCTCCGCTCTCGCCGGGCAGGATTATCACGCGACAAGCGGCACGCTGACCTTCGTCGAGGGGCAAACACTGGCAAGCGTCCAGGTTCCCGTCATCGGCGACACCGTGGCAGAGGCGCAGGAGTGGTTTTCGCTCCGGCTCACCACTGAGTCCGCCCTTCCGGTCAACCTCGACAACAGCGTCGGGATGGCAGAGATCCGCGATACGGATACGTCCGCCCTGCCCGAAATCTCGATCCAGGGCGACGCAACGATCGAGAGTTTCAGCAACTTCATGCGCTTCACGGTGTCGTTGTCGGAGGCCAGCAACGAGGCCGTGACGGCAACATACAATTTCGGGCTTGGCACGGCGAGCGAGCAGGACATTGATTTTTCGATCCCTCAGAGCGGCTCCGGCACGGTCACCTTCTCACCGGGGGAAACCACCAAGAGCCTCTTTTTCGAGGCAGACAGCGACACCCTGATCGAGCGCGACGAATCCGTCTTCCTGACGCTGACGAACCCGGAAAACGCCGTGTTTGGGCGGGGTGTCTCGAGTATCTCCGCCGGGGGGTTCATCTTCGACAATGACAATGTCGGGTTCCAGCGCGCCCTGTACGCGCCCCCCGTTACGTTCAACGAAGCCACCCAGCCCGACGGACCTTCCGCTGTCCTGGTCGAGCTGTCCGACCCCTCCGCCCTGCCCTTGTCCTTCACTGTCACCCCGCAGAGCGGCACGGCCACCGAAGGCTCGGACTATCGGCTGCTGACCGATACGATCACATTCCAGCCGTTCGAGACGCAGGCGGCGATCTATCTGGAGATCCTGCCGGACGCGCGCAACGAGCAGAGCGAGTTCGTCGAGTTCGCGATCCAGCCGGTAGCCGAGAACAGCTTCTTCGGCGACGTCCCCAATGCCCGTGTCACGATCGAGAACGTGGTGCCGATTGACGGCTCGTCCGGCAACAACGCGCTGAACGGCACCGTCGCCGGGGACCTGATGTTGGGCCTCGGGGGCAACGACACGATCGAGGGCCGGCGCGGGAACGATACGATCCTGGGCGGAGCCGGAAGCGACACGATCCTCGGCGGCACCGGCGAGGACCTGCTGAACGGGGGCAACGGCCGCGACGACATCTTCGGCGGAGACGACGATGATACCATCCTCGGGCGCAAGGGACGGGATTCGCTGCGCGGCGAAGGCGGCGAGGATACCCTCGAAGGAGGGGATGGCGATGACACGCTCTTCGGTGACGAGGGCGACGATACGCTTCTGGGAGAAGACGGGAACGATGTCATCGATGGTGGCAATGGCCGCGACGAGGCGTTCGGCGGTGAGGACGACGACGCGATTTCCGGCGGTCGCGGCAAGGACACGCTGCGCGGGGAGCAGGGCAACGATACGCTGGTAGGGGGGGACGCCGACGACACGCTCATCGGCGGCGCCGGCAACGACACCCTGCGCGGAGATGACGGCGAAGATCAGCTCGAAGGCGGGAACGGCCGGGATGCCGCCTTCGGAGGCGACGATGACGACGTGCTCTTCGGCGGCAAGGGCAAGGACACGCTGCACGGCGACAAGGACGACGACGTGCTAAATGGCGGCGACGGAGACGACACCCTCTCCGGCGATGCCGGCAAGGACACCCTGAGAGGAGACGGCGGAAACGATCAGCTCGACGGTGGCGGCGGCGGCGATAGCCTTCTGGGGGGCGACAACAACGACGTCCTCCTCGGTGGCGACGGCAGGGACACACTGCGCGGCGAACAGGGCAACGATACGCTGGAGGGCGGCGACAGCGACGACCGGATCTTCGGCGGCAACGGCCTCGACATCCTGCGCGGCGGAGAGGGCGCGGACTTCCTCCGCGGCGAAGGGTGGCGCGACGAGCTATGGGGCGGAAGCGCCAACGATACCCTGCGCGGCGGCGACGGCGATGACACGCTGCGCGGCGAGGATGGCGACGATATCCTGGAAGGGGGAGACGGCGACGACACGATCATCGACGATGCCGGCGCGGACATCTACATTTTCCGCGCCGGTGCCGGCAATGACGTGATCACCGGCTTTGGCGCCGACGATGTCATCCGAATACTCGCAGGCGCGTCCGAGGCCACCTCATTCGCGGCCTTCTTCGCGGCAACGACCCAGGACGGAGACAACACCGTCTACGACTTCGGCAACGACGAACAGAACACGATCACGCTGGTCGGCGTGGACCGGGGAACGCTCACCTCCAGCCAGTTTGACTCGGACTAGGCTGGGAGAACGGCGGGCGGAAGCGGGTGGGTCTCCGCCGGCAGCCGCCTGCCTTGGCGAGGGGCCCACGCTGGCTGCGACGCCGCCGGGGCAGCGCCGAGGGCCTGCCTCGCCCGTGGGTAATATAGGGATGCGCGGCCCAAGACTAGCGGCACAATAGGCGCCGGGTGGCGGCCTAGTTCAGCTCCCGCATCTTCAGCCGGTCATTGACGCGCTTGAACCGGGACGCCAGCGTGAACATCATCGCGGCCACGGCCAGCGCGGCGAAAGCAATGGCCCAGCCCAGCGCCACGAGGCCCGATCCGGGCCAGAAGATCAGCACAAGGCCCAAGATCAGGGCCGTCAGGCCGACCGTACCCGCCATGGCGCGTTCTGGGTCCTGCGGCGACATCTGTTGCCGGGTGATCAACGCCCCGATCCCCGTCACCAAAGCCCAGGCCCCGAGCAGGAAGAAAGTCAGCCGGGCGGTTCCCTCGGGCCAGATCAGAAGCACGAGGCCCACCAGGATCGCCACACCGCCGATGCCGCCAGCCGCCACACCGCGCCGGACCCCGAAAAGCGTCAGCGCACCGTCGAGCAGCAGAAGCACGCCCACCAGCTGGAGCAAGAGCGCGATACTGCCGGTCGGCCAGAACAGGGCGGCGATGCCGACGAGGGCCGCGAGGCCCCCGC
>JBCDGG010000063.1:0-27956 GCA_038757905.1 Pseudomonadota bacterium
CGCTGCCGTCTTCGCGGGTCCCTTCGCACATGCGCGCCCACAGCGCCTGCGAAAGCGCGAGGCCCTGGACCGGCGTACCGGCCTTCAGCGCATCGCGCAGGATCGGGTGGATAAACCCGGTGTGGCGCGACGAGCCGTCAAACGCCACCCGGCGCGTCGTATCGACGATCTGACTGTTGGCGAAACGCTGAAGGATGCGTTCGACATAGGCCGCCGGTGTCATATCCGGAACGGCGGGCACATGGGCGACGATCTCGTCCTGCTGCACCTTCTCGACGAAGGCCGACACCCTCGGGTGCCGCATGCATCCTGAAATGGTATCGATCCCAAGGATCTCGCCCGGGTTCGCGATGATCTGATGGCCCGCATTCAGGACGCGCAGTTTCATCGTCTCGTAGTCCTGGACCCGATCTGAGAACGTCGCTCCGACACGGTCCCACGGCGGACGGCCCGCGCAGAACGCGTCTTCGATAACCCATTGCCGGAAATCCTCATGCGTGACGGGGGCGGCATCCTCGATGCCGAACGCGCGCACCAGAGCGCGCTCCGTCTCCCCTGTCGCGGGAACGATGCAATCGACCATCGAGTTGGGGAACGCCGCGTTCTGCGCGATCCAGTCGGCAAGGCCCGGGTCCGACAACCGGGCCAGCGACTCGACGGTCTGCCGAAGAACGTGCCCGTTGCCTTGCAGGTTGTCGCAGCTCAGGCAGGTGAAGGCCCCAAGGCCCGCCCGGCGCCTCTCTGCCAGCGCGGCAACGATCGCGCCAAAGGCCGTGTTCGGCCCGCCGGGATTTGCGGCATCGTGCACGATGTCGGGATGGGCCGCGTCGAAGCCCTGTGTCACAGGATCGATGTAGTAGCCCCCTTCCGTCACCGTCAGTGCCACGATGCGGATCGCGGGATCGGCCATCTGCGAGATCAGGGCGGCGTTGCCCGCCTCGATCGGCAAGTAATCGATCATCGAGCCGACGATCTCGGCCGAGCGGCCGCCGGGCGCAAGCTCGACCAGCGTGGTCAGACAATCCTGCTGCAGAAGCTTCTGGCGCATGTCCCGGTCATAGGGGCGCACGCCGGCCCCCACGATGGCCCAGTCCAGCGCCTCGCCCTGCTGCATCAGCCGATGCAGATACCAGGCCTGGTGCGCGCGGTGGAAATTCCCGACGCCGATATGGACGATGCCGGGTCGGAGCGCGGAGCGATCGTAGTGCGGGCGCAGGATGTCGCCCGGCAGCGCGGCAAGAGTGGCGTTCGACGGTCGCATCAGCTCATCCACTGTCCGCCGTCCACGTTGTAGCACTGGGCGACGATGTAGCGGGCCTCCTCGCTCGCCAGAAAGACAGCCATTCCCGTCAGATCTTCGGCCCGCCCCATGCGGCCATAGGGAACGCCCTCGCCCACCTCTTTCTTCTTCTGGCCCGGGGCTTTGCCCTCGTACTTGGCGAAGAACGCATCGACCCCGTCCCAGTGCTCGCCGTCGACCACGCCGGGGGCGATGGCGTTCACGTTGATGCCGTGCGGGATCAGGTTGAGCCCCGCCGATTGCGTGAGCGAGATCACCGCCGCCTTGGTGGCGCAATACACCGCGACGAGCGGCTCGCCCCGGCGGCCGGCCTGGCTGGCCATGTTGATGATCTTGCCGCCCTGTCCCCGCGCGATCATGTGGCGCGCAACAGCCTGCATGGTGAAGAGCGTCCCCGCCACGTTGATATCGAAGACCTTTTGGTAATCGCTCCAGTCGATCTCGACGAGGGGCGCCGCCGTGAAGATCGCAGCGTTGTTGATCAGAATGTCGATCCCACCCAGCGCCGATGCGGTCTCGGCCACGGCCTCGTTGATGCTCTCCTGGCGGGTCACGTCCATCTCTACGGCAATCGCGGCCGTGCCGATGTCCTGCGCGGCGTGCCGGGCCCGCTCCACGTCGATATCCGCCAGCGCGACCCGGGCGCCTTCGCGCACATAGGCCTCGGCGAAGGCGCGCCCGATCCCGCGCGCCGCACCGGTGATGAGCGCTGTCCGTCCCTCAAGCCGCATCATTCGATCCGCAGGCCCTGGGCGTCGAACCGGTGCAGATGCTCCGCGCGCGGTGTCAGGAACACGTCGCTGCCGTAGTGCAGCGCCAGTTCGCCGCTGGCGCGGACGGTCAGCGGCTCCGCACTGGCATTCGAGTGGAGGTGGAAGAACGTGTCGGACCCCAGATGTTCCGAGACGCCGACGGTGCCCTTCCATTGGCCCTCGGTCGCCGAAATCTCCAGGTGTTCGGGCCGGATCCCGATGGTTGCGGCGTCATGCTTGGCCGCTTCAGGGCCCGTGATCAGGTTCATTTTCGGCGAGCCGATGAACCCGGCAACAAACGTGTTTCTGGGCCGGCGGTACAGCTCCAAGGGGCTGCCGACCTGCTCGACGAGGCCCGCCTGCAGCACGACGATCTTATCGGCCATTGTCATCGCCTCGACCTGATCGTGTGTCACGTAGATCATCGTCGTTGCCAGCCGCTTGTGCAGTTCGGAGATCTCAAGACGCATGCCCACGCGCAAAGCGGCGTCGAGGTTGGAGAGCGGCTCGTCAAACAGGAACGCCGCGGGCTCGCGGACGATGGCACGTCCGATGGCGACGCGTTGACGCTGGCCGCCCGAAAGCTGCCCGGGGCGCCTGTCGAGATAGTCGGTCAGGTTCAGGACCTCGGCAGCCTGCTCGACGCGCTTGTTCTGCTCCGCCTTGTCGAGCTTGGCCATCCGCAAGGGAAACGCGATGTTCTTGCGCACGCTCATATGGGGATAAAGCGCGTAGGACTGGAAGACCATCGCGAGGCCGCGTTTGGCGGGCGGCACGCTGGTGGCGTCCTGTCCGTCGATGCGGATCTCGCCGCCGCTCACGTCCTCCAGCCCCGCGATCAGCCGCAGGAGCGTGGACTTTCCGCACCCCGACGGACCGACGAAAACGACGAACTCTCCGTCGTTGATCTCCAGATCCAGCGGCGGGATCACCGTCACGTCGCCGAAGCTTTTCTTCACTTTGTCCAGAACGATGCGTCCCATGGAAATGTCCTCACTTCACCGCGCCGAAGGTCAGGCCGCGGACGAGTTGTTTCTGGCTGAACCAGCCCAGGATCAGGATTGGCGCGATGGCCATGGTGGAGGCCGCGCTAAGCTTGGCGTAGAACAGGCCCTCGGGGCTGGAATAGCTTGCGATGAAGGCCGTGAGCGGGGCGGCGTCGACGGCCGTCAGGTTCAGCGTCCAGAACGCCTCGTTCCAGGCCAGGATGACATTCAGCAGAATGGTGGATGCGATCCCCGGTACGGCCATCGGCGTCAGAACGTAAAGGATCTCCTCGCGCAGGGTTGCGCCGTCCATGCGCGCCGCTTCCAGGATCTCGCCGGGGATCTCCTTGAAGTAGGTGTAGAGCATCCAGACTATGATCGGCAGGTTGATCAGCGTCAGGATCAGGGTCAGGCCGAAGCGCGTATCGAGCAGACCCAGCTGGATGAACAGCAGATAGATCGGATAGAGCACGCCCACGGCGGGCAGCATCTTTGTCGAGAGCATCCAGAGCAGGATGTCCTTGGTCCGGCGCGAGGGCACGAAGGCCATCGACCACGCTGCCGGCACGGCGATGATCACGCCCAGTAGCGTCGATCCGATCGCGATGATCACCGAGTTCCACAGAAACCGCATGTAGTTGGAGCGTTCCTGAACGATGGCGTAGTTTTCCAGCGTCCAGTCGAAGAACAAGAACAGCGGCGGGTCGTTGATCGCCTGCGCTTCAGTTTTGAAGCTGGTCAGGATCGTCCACAGGATCGGAAAGAAGATCAGCAGACCGATCGCCCAGGCAAGCGCGGTGTTGATGGCTTTGCGTCGGGGGGTGACAGCGCGGGCCATGGCGTACCTCCTTACGCGTCGAGGTTTTTGCCAACGATGCGCATCAGGAAGAGCGCAATGATGTTGGCGAGGATGATGGCATAGACGCCACCTGCCGAGCCGAGCCCGACATTCTGGCTTTCCAGCACGCGCTGGAAGATCAGGTAGGTCAGCGTGCGTGTTCCGAAGGCGCCGCCGGTTGTCACGAAGATCTCGGCGAAGATCGCCAGCAGAAAGATCGTCTGGATCAGGATCACGATGGTGATCGCCCGGCTGAGATGCGGCAGGATGATGAAGGCGAAACGGGCCAACGGGTTCGCCCCGTCCATCTCGGCCGCTTCGAGCTGTTCGCTGTCCAGCGACTGGATCGCGGTCAGCAGAATGAGCGTGGCGAACGGCAGCCATTGCCACGACACGATCAGAATGATGGAGAAGAGCGAGGCGTCGCTCAGCCACTCGACGGGCTGCGCGCCGAACGCCTTCCACAGATGCGCGAGCAGGCCATTCACCGGATCCATGAACATGTTCTTCCAAACCAGCGCGGACACGGTCGGCATGACGAAGAACGGCGCGATCACGAGGATACGGACGATGCCCTGCCCCCACATCGGCTGATCCAGCAGCATGGCCAGCAACACGCCGAAGGCGACGGTGATCGCCAGAACCCCGCCCACAATGACGAGGGTTGTCTGTACAGCCGGCCAGAACGAGCTGGAGGTCACGAACCGCACGTAATTCTCGAACCCGACCCAGCCGAGGTCCCCGCCGCGGAGCGGCAGATACCGCTTGAACGAGAAGTAGAGTGTCATCGACAGCGGCACGAGCATCCAGACAAGCAGCAGGAACACGGCGGGCGCCATCATCAATCGGGCAGCGGATCGGGAGTGCTGGGTCGCCATCGGAGACACCTCTCCTGTGGACGGACAGCCCCTATCAGGGGACGGGCCGTGTGAACGGGCCGATCCGCAGGACGGGCGCAGCCGTCAGCTCGGGATCGTCCGGCGGTGAGTTGCAAGATCCGGGGGGCGAAGGAAGCGGTTCGCCCCCCGGAAACGGGCTGCTCGATTAGCGGTAGCCCGCGGCTTCCATGGCGTCGTTGGTCAGGGCCTGTGCCTTCTCAAGCGCCTCTTCCACGGTTTGCTGGCCAGCATAGACCGCCGAGAACTCCTGGCTGACCTCCGTCGCGATGCCCGCAAACTCCGGAATGGCGACGAACTGAATGCCGACATAGGGCACCGGATCGACCGTCGGGCTGGTCGGATCGGCGGCATTGATCGAGTCGAGCGTTTTCTGCGCGAACGCGACCTCCTGGTACTCTGGCGTCTCGTAGAGTGACGTGCGCGCACCCGGCGGGACGTTGGCCCAACCTTCGTTCTCGGCCACCAGCTCGATATAGGCTTTCGAGGTTGCCCATTCGATGAACTGCTTGGCGTCGCCTTCCTTTTGCGTGCCCGCCGGGATCGCCAGGGCCCATGCCCAGAGCCAGTTGGAACGCTTGCCGAGGCCGTTGTCGGGCGCCAGGGCGAAGCCCACGCTATCTGCCACGGTGGAATCGTCGGGGTTGGTCACGAAGGACGCCGCGACCGTCGCGTCGATCCACATGCCGCACTTGCCCTGCTGGAACAGCGACAGGTTCTCATTGAAGCCGTTGGTGGCGTAGCCCGGAGGGCCCGCTTCGGCCATCAGATCCACGAAGAAGTTGAGCGCTTCGGCCCATTGCGGCTGATCGAACTGCGCGTTCCAGTCCTCGTCGAACCAGCGCGCGCCGAAGGAGTTCGCCGTGACCGTGATGAAGGCGCCGCCTTCGCCCCAGCCGGCCTTGCCGCGCAGGCACACGCCGTTGATGTCGTTGTCGCGGTCGGTCATCGCGATCGCGGCTTCGCGAATGAACTCCCATGTCGGCGCGTCGGGCATCTCCAGCCCGGCGGCTTCCATCAGATCGGTGCGGTACATCACCATCGAGCTTTCGCCGTAGAACGGTGCCGCAAAGAGCGTGCCATCATGGCTCAGCCCGTCGCGCATGGCGGGCAGGATATCGTCGACGTCATACTCGGCGGACAGATCGTCGAGCGGGATCAGCCATCCGTTGGCACCCCAGATGGGCGTTTCGTACATGCCGATCGTCATAATGTCGAACTGGCCGCCCTTGGTCGTGATGTCCGTCGTCACCCGCTGGCGGAGCACGTTTTCCTCTAGGGTGACCCACTCGACCTCAATCCCCGTCTCGGCCGTGAACTGATCCGTGTAGCCCTGCATTCGGATCATGTCGCCGTTGTTGACCGTGGCGATCGTGATCGCTTCGGCCTGGGCGGCAGCCGTTGAGATGAGGGTAAGCGCAGTGGCCGCACAAAGTGCGTTCTTCAGTGACATCCGATGTCCTCCCTAACTTGGATGTATAGCGCTCAGATTAACCAGCAGCCTTTGCGTGCGTCAACAATAATTTTCCGCGCGTAAATTTCCTGGTCAGGCGGAGGAGCGCAAAACCAGCTTGGCCGCGAAGAGCTGTTCCACCCGGGTTTCGAACCGGCCGCCAGCTTCGATCAGGTCGTGCAGCGTGGCGATGGCGCAATCGGCGACAGAATCGTAATCGTGCGCCGCCGTGGTCAGAGACGGACAGGTGAACCGCGAAAACGGGTGATCGTCATGCGAGGCGACGCGCAGGGCACATCCTTCGCCACGGCCGACCCGAAATCCCCGTTCGTAGCAGGCCGAAAGCACGCCGATGGCCAGGCGATCGTTGCTGCAAAGCACTGTCTTGGTTGGAAATCCGCCGTGCTCCTCCAGGATCCGCAGGGCCCCGCGGCGCCCGATCTCCTCAAAGGCCCAGCCTTCGCCCTCGACCTTGAGAACGCGCGGCTCCAATCCCAGCTCCTCCATCACGCTGATATAGGCGGCGCGGCGCTTGTTCGCATTCGGGTTCGCGGGTGTCCGCATCTCGAGAAAGCACGGCGGCTCTCCAAAGCGCGAAAGATAATCGACCGTCTGTGAGACAAAGCTGAAATTGTCTGATCCTACAAAGGCTTCGCCGATCCCTTCGAGGTTGCTGTCGAACAGGACGGTGGGCACATTGGCGCAGAACTGCTCGATCGCCGCCCGGTCCGATGCCCGGCCAAGCGGCGCCAGCAACACGCCGGCGGGCTTGAGCGACCGCAGACTGTCGAGGATGTCGGTCTCGTGGTCCGTTCGGCCATAGGGGCTGTAGAGCGTCGGCCGGAACCCCGCAGCCACGCACCGCTGCTCGATCTTGCGGGCGATCTCGGCGAAGAACGGGTCGGTCAGGTAGGGAACCACGATGCCCACGTTCTTGGTCATCTTGCGGTTCTGGTTCATCGCAAAGATGTTGGGGCGATACTCATATCTCTCCAGAGCTTTCTCGATGCGTGCGCGCGTCGAGGGCCGGACGCTGTCCGGGTCGTTGAAATACTTGGAGACGGTCGGCCGCGAGATGCCGCTCACCGACGCGAACTCTTCCATATTCTTGATTTTCTGCACGTCCTTGTCTGACCTCGCCCGTCTTCCCGGGGCGCATGCCACGCCCCGCCTGCCTCGCGGCACCGAAGACGCGGAGCCCCATCCTGCATTTGCTCGCGTAAACTCTCAGCTTTACGATAGGAAGGTGGGGACGGGCGGGTCAAGCATTGTGCGTCGGGAGGTACACCAACTGGCCGACGGGCCACGAGGGCGGCCACGGCGACCCTGGGCTGCGGCGGCCCCTGCCTACGGCCGGTCGAGAATCCAGCCCGAGAGACCGAAGCGGCCGGAATGTCCGCGCCAGTGGCGCATACGGGGCCGGGGGCCCCGCCGCGATGCAGACCGGATGCGCTTAGCCGAAGGGATCGTCAGCCACGCCGGAGAGGCCGACGACGATCTCGTCGGAATCGCTCTGCTCGGCAATGGCGGCATATCCCTCGATCAGAACGCGCGCCGTTTCCAGGCTGGTCTGGGCGCTCGTGCGGTCGTAGGCCTCCATGACGCTCCGGGCGTTGCCGACGTCGTTCAGCCCGTTGATCACCGCGTAGGACACGCCGATGTCGGCCTTCTGCTCCAGGGTTCTGACGTCGGCCGCCGATCCAGTCTCGGCCTTGGCGCCGTTGATCAGTGCCAGCATAAACTCTGCCCGGCTGACATTGCCGTTCTCCAGCTCGCCGATCCAGAAGTCGCGCCCTTCCGCGTCCGGGTCGCGCTCCAGCAGGTTGTTGTAGGCGTCGAACACGAGCTTTTCGTTATCGTTGGGGTCGGGGAAGGCCTCGCGGCTTTCGTCCTGCACGAAGAACGACCGTGCGATCTGGGTCAGCCCCATGCCATCGGCCAGCCTGTCGCCCCAGTAGAACAGCCCAAGGCTATCCGGCGCGCGGTCGAAATAGGCGATGTACATCTCGACGAAGTAGCGCAGCTGCGCCTGCTCCAGATCCGCGACGCCTTCCAGCGAGGTGACGTCGACCAAGCCATCGGTGACAAAGCTCGCGCCGTCCCCGAACGCGAGCCGCTCGATATCGACGATCATGTCGCTGCCGGTGCCGCCCGGCCCGCGCTTGTCGGTGATTTCGTGCCCGTCCGCGGACAGCGAAATCCGGTACTGGCCGAAGCCGCCGGAAAACTCCGCGACGTCTTCGAGCCCCGCGCCACCGTCGATCGTGTCGTCGCCCCCGGCGCCGCGCAGCCGGTCGTTGCCTGCGGCCCCTTCGAGCACGTTGGCGGCCCCATCGCCGAAGATCCTGTCGGCGCCCCCCGAGCCCGCAACGTTTTCGATCTCGGAAAAGGTGCTCGATCCCGACGTCTCGGTACGGGTGGTCAGCTCGGTGGAGATCGCAAGCCGCCCGAAGGCGACGGCTTCCTCCGCCTCCGGCAGCCGGATCTCGCTATCGCTGAACTCGCGCGAATAGGCGGGATCGGCCCGCAGCACATCCTCCGGCGTCAGCGACTGTCCGTCATAGCTGCGCGCGGCGACGCCGCCGCCGTCGGACCAAACCGCCCGGCCCTCTTCGATGTCACGGCTGAGATCGCCGCTTTGCAGGTTGATGCGGAGCGCCGTCGTCGTGCCGCCGTCGTTGAGCGGATCGGTACCGGCGGAAAAGTCGAGCCAGTCCGAGCCGTTGCCGCCATCGGCCTCGAACCTGCCGACGCCGATGACCAGCCGGTCGTTGCCCGCCCCGCCGAACAGACGCTCCGCCCCGGAGCCGAACCGGCCGCCACCGGCGATCAGAACGTCGTCGCCGCCGCGGCCGTCCAGCAGATCCGAGCCGTTCTCCCCGGACAGCAGGTTGTCCTCTGCGTCGCCATAGATCTCGTCGTTGTAGTAGGTGCCGAAGATCTGCTCGACGTTGGAGATGATGTCGACCTCGGAGCCGCGACCGCCCCGCCCGGTTTCGAGATCGAGGATCAGCCGCTCCGTCAGTTCGAACTGGCGTTCGCCGTTGGGCCCGGCGGGCGAGGTGATGACGAAGCTGATCGCGTCGATCCCGGCGCCGCCGTCGATCGTGTCGAACCCGGAGCCGCCGGAGATCGTATCGTCACCGGCCCCGGCGAGGATGGAATCGCGCCCCTCTCCCCCGTAGATGAGGTCGTTGCCCGCACCCGCTTCGACGGTGTCGGAACCCTCGCGCAAGATGATGCGGTCGGCGTCGGCCGTGCCGAAGACAACGTCGTTCCGCTCTGAAAGGATGTACTCCTCGAACCCCTCGATCCGGATGTCGCGAACGGTCGAGCTGGCGCTGTCGCGCCCCGCCGCAACCTGGTTCGCCAGATCGAGCGTGATCCCCCCGACGCCGATTTCGAAGGCCAGCCGGTCGAACCCGGCGCCGCCGTTGACGTCCACCTGCCAGGCGCGATCGAGGATGACCAAATCGTCGCCCGCGCCGCCGTCCAGTACGTTGCGGCCGCCGTCATTGGTCTGGACGATATTATCCGTCTCGATCCGGTCGTTGCCGGCCCCGCCGAAGATCTTGCCGCGGGTGTCGATCACGAACGAGTCATCCCCGTCCTGTCCGTGTGCGGTGACGTTCTTGGCGCTGCTGCCGCGGGAGATGTCGAAGTAATCCGCGCCGTCGCCCGCGAAGAACGTGGCGATGACGTCTTCGTAGACGTTCACACGGTCATCGAAGGCGCCAAGGAAGAAGGTTTCGAACCCGGTGAACGACGCGGTGACGGTGCCGCTGCTGGGCGTCAGCGTGCCCTGGAAATCGTTGTCCCATCCGCGCAGGAGCGGCGTGTCGTTGTTGCCGAGGTTGAGCAGGATCCGCAGATCGCCCAGCTGGCGCAGGTCCAGCCGGTCGCTGTCGCTGCCGCCTCGGAAGATCAGGTTGTTGGCCCGCGCCAGCCCGCCATCGCCGAGCGTCGGAATGACCAGATCCGCCCCATCGCCGCCATCGGCAACGGTCGCGCCGTTCGTGACAAGGCGATCGTTGCCGCCGGCGCCGTAGATATCGTACTTCACCTCGTCGGAGCTTTGCGCGCCGAGCAGCGTATCGTTGCTGTCCGAACCGACGAATTGCTCGATCCCGACCGCGATATCGGTGGCGATCACGTTGCCGGAGGCGTCGAGCCGGTCGATCTCGCCGGCTTCGACCCGCACGACAACGGATCCGGTGGGCGCCGCGAAATCACGGAAGACCTGGCTTACGGCGCCGCGCTGGTTCGGTTCCAGATCGCCGGGCAGATTGGCGAAGCCGGGATCGGAGGAATAGGACAGAAGGTCCCGCCCCGCTTCGCCCACATAAAGCTCCGCCCCGCCATTGTCGGAGGTGTTGAGCGCGATCAGACGGTCGCCGCCATCCCCGCCAAAGAGCGTGTCGGCGCCGCGGCCGCCGAACAGAACGTCCTCTCGGCCGTTGCCCGACAGCAGATCGGCGCCCTGCAGACCCACCAGAACGTCTCTGTCCCAGCTTGAGACGAGGCGATTGTCGAGCGCGTTGCCATAGGTGATCTGCGCGCCCTTCTGCAGGTTGATGACGTTCTCGAGGTTGAACAGGCTCATCGTCCCCTCGCGCACATTGGCCGAGTTGGTGTTGAGAAAGATCCTGTCCTGCGTCGGCAGGCCGATGTCGAAGATCTGGAAGGTGTCGACGCCCGTACCGCCGTTCAGAATGTCGTTGCCCGTGCGCGGGATCAGCAGGTCGTCGCCCGCGCCGCCGTCGATATAGTCCCGTCCGTTGAGGCCGAGCGAGCCCTGAATGCGGTCGTTCCCGCCGAAGCCATAGACCGCGTTCACGTTCTGGAACTGCGAGGTCTGTTGGCTGCCGTTCTGTTCCCACATCACCGAGACGTCGATGCGCTGGCCGCCGTTCTGCAGGAAGATCAGCTCATCGCCGTCGGGGTTGTTGCGGTTGGGCGTGTTCCGGTCGAGCACCGACTGGCCCAGCACGGCATTGGCAAGCTGTTCGTCGGTGAAGAACTCCGTTCCGAAGTCGAAATACTCGACATCGAACACCACCTCCGACCCTTCGTTGAAGCCATGACCGCCGGGATCGGTGTGGGTGAAGATGAACGCGCCGGTCTCGTCGTCGCGGGTGAAATCGTACTCGACAAGCTCGCCGGCAAACACGATCCGGTCGACGCCGTCGCCACCGTAAATCGTGTCGTTTCCGGCGCTGGCGACGATGATGTCGTCGCCGGCATTGGCGCGCACTTCGTCGTTTCCGCCGCGGGGGTCGAACGCCTCGTTGCCGCCGGTGCCGAAGATCGTCTGGTTGCCGATGTCACCGATGCGCAGGGGCGGGCCGTCGACCTCTGCCGCGAAGATGTCGAAGGTATCCTTGGCCAGCTCCTGAACATCGGGGATCCCGAAGCTCGACACGTCGAACTCCTGCAGATCGTCCAGCACCTTCTGACCGACATTCAACCCGTCGACCGTGCCGCTGATGCCATCGAAGATCTCGACCTTCGGGAAGAGCGGATCGAGCGCGGCGGCGATCTCGTCGAAGATCTTGTCGATGCCCAGCGTCTCGGTGATGAAGTTCAGCACTGGATCGACGAGAAAGCCCAGCGCCGCGTCGACCAGATCGAGCAACGGCTCGATGGGGCGCAGCAAAACGTCGACGACATCCGTCAGGTTGTCGATCACGTCGATCAGGCCCTCGAACTCCAGCAGGCCCTTGAACGCGTCGGCCAGTTTCTCGAACTCGGCGTAGCCGAAGAAATCGAGCGTGGTCGACATCAGGTCCTTCACCTTGATGAAGGCATCGCGGACGGGCTTGTAGCCCTCCTCCACCCCGACGTTGATCGGGCGAACGAAATCGTCGGTTTCCCGGAACAGGGCATCGGCGCGGTCGGCCCCGTCGCGGCGCGTGTTCGCGTTGCCGGTCGCCGAGACACGGTCATAGGCATCGACGATCTCGCCGACACCGTCATGCACTTCTGTCAGTTGAAGATCTGTCGCCTCGAGGTTGGGAAGGATGGTCTCCGTCAGCTGTTCGTCGACGAACTCGATGATGTCGGTGATGTCGTTCAGTAGCTCGGCATCGTCCGTCGCCTTCTTGATGGAGTCGATCCGCGGTTCGATCTTCTGCAGCACCTCCTTCAGCGCGCGCGACGGGGCCGAGAGCGGCCCCGCTTTCTCGGCCAGCCGCAGGCTGTCGAGCGTCTTGTCGATCAGCGTGTCGGAGATTTCGACGACCTTGCGGAAGTTGCTGTAGGCGTTGGCCGCGGCCACGGCGGGCGCGATGGCATCGGCGAAGTCTTCGGCCTGCCCGCGCACCGTCCGGACGTCTTGAAGAACCAGCCCGAAGTTCTGATCGAAGGTCTTGAATTCTTGTCCGGCCGCCATCGCTACGCTCCACCTTGAATTGCCGGGACAGCAGCGCAGACTGGTTCCGTTGGGTCAATAAACCAATGTCCAAGGGGCACAAACCTTGGATGATCAGACCTTTACCTGACGTGTTTTCGCTACGCCTTAAGGCCGAAGGTCAGGCTGTATACCCCGATCTCTGATGCTGGGGCAGCATGGCATCCCCCACCAGCCGCAGCAGGGCCGCCTCGGCTTCCGCCGACATGTCGTCGGGCGTTTTTGCGTCGATCCGCAGGAAGGAATGCCCGTGCACAAAGCAGTGCAGCGCATAGGCGCGCAGCTTGACATCGGGGGTGTCTGGATCGCGGCCGAGATGCTCGGCGACCAAACGTTCGACGAGGCACTTGGCCTTTTCGCCGGCATCGGTCAGGTCGGGGTCGTTCTGGTGGGCTTCGGTCAGCGAGAACATCATGCGGAACACGCCGGATTCCGAACATGCGAAATCCACGTAGGCCTGGCCGAGGGCCGCGATCCGGCGGGGGTCGCCCGCGGCGTAGGCGTCCGCGGCGGCCTGCATCGCGTCGCGAAGCCGCCCCATGGCCTGCAGGGCCACGCAGCGCAAGATATCGTCGCGATCCTTGAAGTGCTTGTAGGGCGCCGCCGTGCTGACGCCGGCCAGGCGACACGCCTCCGCGATAGAGAACGAATCCGGTCCGTGCTTCTCGACGAGTTCGCGCACCGCCTCTAGCAGTTGCTCGCGAAGATCCCCGTGGTGGTACTTTTTCTTTATTTTTACCAGTGACTTGTCTGCCATTTCCTGAGCGTGCCCGATATTTCTTCTTGCCTAAGTTAGTGGTGCAAACATATGTAAGCAACGCTAACTTTCAAGGGGCCGGTGCGATGACCCGACGTTTGCTGAACCTTCTCCTCGGCGCCATGCGCGCGTTCTGGCGGCTGTCTGTGACGGCGCTTTTCGTCGGTGTCGCGGTTGTCGCGGTGATCAACGGCCGCACGCTCCTGGCCGAGCGTGCGGCAGACCGGCCGGTGCCGGAGCCCGCCCCCAATGCGGTGGTCGCGGTCGATCAGATCCGCATCCAGTCCGGCTATGACGTTGTCCGCCGGTTCTCCGGTCAAGTCGAAGCGCGCCAGCAAACGGATCTTTCCTTCGAGCAGACAGGCACCGTGGCAGAGGTGCTGGTGCGCGAAGGAGACCGCGTCGCCGCGGGCCAACCAGTAGCCCGCCTCGACACCGCGCTTCTCGATGCCGAGCGCCGCCGCCTGGAGGCGCAGCGCGCGGCCCTGGAGGCGCGCGTCGAACTGGCGGAGCGGACGAATGCACGCCAGGCCGAACTGCGTGCCCGCGGGTTTGCCACCGAGCAGCGGCTCGACGATACGTCGCTGACGCTCGCCCAGATTGCGGCCGAGATGTCCGGTCTGGACGCGTCGCTGTCCATCGTCGACGTGAACCTCGCCAAGTCCGAGTTGCGCGCCCCGTTCGACGGCTGGATCGCGGCGCGGACGCTCGATGTCGGGGCTCTGGCCGCGCCGGGCGCCCCGGTCGCTACGCTTCTGCAGGACGGCACCCCGCGCTTCCGCGCCGGGCTCGACCCGGATCTCGCCGGCGCTCTGAACATCGGCGACGCCGTCACCGTGTCGCTGTCGGGCGTGGCGCGCACCGCACGCCTGGCCCAGCTTGCCCCCGACCTGGACCCGGTGACCCGCGCCCGCATCGCCTTCTTCGATGTCGACGGCGCGGCCCCGGCGCCCCGCGCCACCGGAGAGGTCGCGCTGCACTACACCGTCGATGCCTCGGGCGCCTGGGTGCCGCTGACGGCCCTGCGCAAGGGCCCGCGCGGCACGTGGACGCTGCTCACCGTGTCGGACGGGATCGTCACCGTCGAAGCCGCGGAAATCCTGCATCTCGACGCCGCCCGCGCCTTCGTGCGGGGCACCTTCCGCGACGGAGCGGAGTTCCTGCCGAACGGCACCCACCGCGTCGTTCCTGGCCAGAGTGTTACCACGGAAGGGGTGATCGCATGGGCACGCTGACCTTCCGCCAGCCCCGTCTTGTCGCGCTGGCGCTGCTGGTCATCATCGCGGCGGGAGCGTCGGCTCTGCTGGCGATCGGGCGTCAGGAAGACCCCACCATCACGAATCTTTTCGCCTCGGTCACCACCTCCTTCCCCGGTGCGGATCCCGAGCGGGTCGAAGCGCTGGTGACCGCCGAGATCGAGGAGCAGCTGCGCGAGATCGCCGAGGTGGACGTGCTGCAATCGGTCAGCACCACCGGCATCTCTATCGTGTCGATCGAACTCCTGGAGACGCTGGACGCCACCAGAATCGAGCAGGTCTGGTCTGAAGTCCGCGATGCCCTGGGCGACACCCCTCTGCCCCCGGGCGCCGGTGCCCCCGAGGTCGATAGCGACGGGGTGACGGCCTACAGCGCGATCGTTGCGCTCAGCGCCACGCACGACGCCGTGCCCATGACGCTGGCCGCGCGGTATGGCGACGCCCTCGCCGACAAGCTGCGCAACGTTCCCGGAACCAAGTTGGTCGAGGTGTTCGGCCAGCCGGAGGAAGAGATCACCGTCAAGCTCGACGCCGCGCGGGCAGCCGCCCTGGGCCTGACGCCAGACGCGGTCGCCGGCGCAATCCAGGCGGCGGACGCCAAGGTTCGGGCCGGACGGCTGTCCGGCGCGGGCGAGGATCTGATCCTCGAGGTGTCGGGCGAGATCGACACGCTGGACCGGCTGCGCAGCATCGTTCTGCGCGAGGGCGACAATGGCACGACCCTGCGGCTCGGCGACGTCGCCACTATCGAACGCGGGCCCCGTACCCCCGTCGGCGAAGTGGCGTTCCACGACGGACGCCCGGCCATCCTCGTGGCTTCCGTCCTCAACGAGGGGCTTCAGATCGACGCCTGGTCGGCCATGGTGCGCGAAGACCTCGCCGCGTTCTCGGCCACACTGCCCGGCGGGCTGGAGCAGACGCTGGTGTTCGATCAGTCGGTCTACACCGCCGACCGCCTGGCGGAGGTCGGCGCGAACATGGCCCTCGGCGTCAGCCTCGTGCTTGCGGTCCTGCTTATCACCCTCGGCCTGCGCGCCGCGCTGATCGTCGCCGCGATCCTGCCCGTGGTGACGCTCGGGACGCTCTTCACGATGAACGTCATCGGCCTGCCGATCCATCAGATGTCGGTGACCGGACTGATCGTGGCGCTTGGCCTGCTCGTCGACGCCGGCATCGTCATGACCGACGAGATCGCCCGGCGCCTGCGCGAGGGGATCGACCGGTTGGAGGCCGTGCGCCGTTCCGTGCACCGGCTGACCATGCCGCTCTTCGCCTCGACGGTGACGACGGCGCTCAGCTTCACGCCGATGATCCTGCTGCCGGGCCCGGCGGGTGACTTCGTCGGCTCCATCGCCATGGCCGTCGTGATCATGCTGCTGTGGTCCTTCGTCGTGGCGGTGACGATCACGCCCGCCCTTGCCGGCTGGACGATGCCGCTCGAAGGCAAAGGCGGGGTGCTCGCCAATGGCATCCCGTCCGGGTTCGTCGGGCGCGCGTTTGCGGCAAGCCTGCGCTGGTCGGTCCGCAACCCCGTGCGCTCGATCGTGCTGGCGTTGATCCCGCCCGCCCTCGGCTTTGCCGCGCTGCCGCTCCTGACCGCACAATTCTTCCCGGGCGTGGACAGGGACCAGTTCCATATCGAGGTCGATCTGCCCCCGGGCAGCGGCATCGACCGGACGCAGGAGACTGTGGCGGTGCTCGACGCGGCGTTGCGCGAAACGCAGGGGATCGAGGCCGTGACCTGGGCCGTCGGCCGGTCGGCGCCCGCCTTCTACTACAATATCACTGGCGGGCGGGACTCCGCGCCGCGCTACGCGCAGGCCCTGATCCGGACCGCATCGCCCGAGGTGACGGAGGCGTTGCTGCCGTTTCTGCAGCGCACCCTGCCCGCCCGCGCCCCGGAAGCGCAGGTGTTGGTGCGGGGCCTTGTGCAGGGGCCGCCGGTCAACGCTCCGGTGGAGCTGCGCCTTGTGGGCGACGACATCGAAACCCTGCGCGCCGCAGGCGAGGACCTGCGCCGCCTGGTGGAGACGACGCCCACCGTCACCCTGGCGCGCGCGTCCATCGTGCAGGGCGCGCCGAAACTGGGCATCGCCGTCGACGAGGCGCGGGCCCGGCTCGTGGGGCTGAGCCCCGGCGATCTGGCGCGCCAGTTGGAGGCCGCGCTGGTCGGCGCCACGGGCGGCTCGCTCGTGGAAGGTACCGAAGAGCTGCCGGTGCGCGTACGTCTGGGAGATGGGCTGCGCGCGGATCCCGCCGCCATCCGCGACATGCCCGTCGTGCTGCCGGGCGGTGGCGCGTTCGCCGCCACCCCGCTCTCCGCCCTGGCCGAGATCACGCTGGACACCGGCGAGGGGCAGATCACCCGCCGCAATGGCGAACGGGCCAACACCGTGCAGGCCTTCCTGCTGCGCGGCGTTCTGCCCGAAGAAGCGCTGACCGACATCCGCACGCGGATCGACGAGAGCGGGTACGAGCTGCCCACGGGCGTGCGCCTGGAAATCGGCGGCGACGCGGATGCGCGCGCCTCGACGCTGAACAATCTGCTCGCCTCCCTCGGGCTGATCGTGACGCTGTCGATTGCCGTGGTGGTGATGACGTTCCGCTCGTTCCGCCTCGCCGGGGTGGCGCTCATCGTCTCGGGCCTCTCGGCGGCATTGTCGATGCTTGCGCTGGCCCTCTTCGATTATCCCTTCGGGATCAACGCGATCATCGGTCTGATCGGGTCGATCGGCGTCTCCATCAACGCGGCCCTGATCATCCTGACGGCGCTGCAGGAGGATCCGAAGGCTGCATCGGGCGACACGGGCGCGATGGCGGATGTGGTGATGGCCTCGTCGCGGCATATCACCTCGACGACGATCACCACGGTCGGGGGCTTTCTGCCGCTGATCCTCGCCGGCGGCGGCTTCTGGCCGCCCTTCGCGATGGCGGTGGCGGGCGGCGTCGCGCTGTCAACCATCGTCAGCTTCTATTTCACCCCGGCGGCGTTCCGGCTCGTCTATGCGCGTCCCCGCGCAGGGGCCGCGCCGGCGGCTCAACCGTCGCATCACGGCTACCCGCGCCTGCTGCAGGCCGCGGAATAGCGGATCGCGGCCGACCACCCGGCATACCTCCCGCCGGGCCGCACCACGGACACGATCCGCCCGGCGGGCGGCCCGGCTGCAGCGGGGCCGCCCGCCATCGCGGGGGCCGGGATGCGTCGCCGGGCGGAGGAGAACGACCACCCCGGGCTTCAGGCACGGGCGAAGGGCCCTTGTCACCTTGTACGGCAGGGACGGGGGTCATACCTTCTTGGAATGAGCCGGTCTTACACCCCTCTCGTTCTCCGGTTCGCCCTCGACGAAGGCGCAGAGCGTAGCCTGAGGGATCGCATCGGATCTCACGGCGTGACAGACCCTGCGCCGGACAGCCGAACCTATCGGTCGATCTATTTCGACACGCCGGACTTCCGGCTGAAATCGGCCGGACTTCTGGTGCAGCTCGTGCGGGACGGCCGACGCTGGCTTCAATCGGCGGGCCCGTATGACCGCGCGGCTACGTGTGCTGAAGGCATCGGCGCGGTGCGCGTCCCGGTTTCCGGAGAGGCGCTCGAACTCGATCACCTCGGCGCTGACGACGTGCGCCATAGGATCGACGCGGCCCGGGAGCATGCGGATCTCGCCCCCATCGCCGAGACCGTGACGCGCCGGTGCGGCTATCGCCTGGACGCCGGAACCGAACGCGAGGTCCTTGTGTCGATCGACGCGGGCGAGGTCAGCGCGTCCACACTTAGGGCGCCCTTCCGCGAGGCGACGTTCGAGTTGATCGGCAAAGACACGAGCGCCCTTTTTGACGTGGCGACCGCGCTGATGCCGGACGAAGGCGTCAGCCTGTCCCCTCTGTCGCAGGCCGAGCGTAGCTATAACCTGGCGAGCGGCGAGGACGCACCGCCGCCGGAGCCTCGGACCGCCCGCGCCGTCCCGCTCGATCCCGATCAGACGGCGGAAAGCGCGGCGCGCGATATCTTGATCGAATGCGCCCGGCAGATCCAGGCCAACATCGCGCTCGTGGGCGTGTCGGACGAACCCGAGGCACCGCACCAGGTGCGGATCGGGCTCCGACGTCTGCGCACGGCGCTGTCCCTTTTTGCGCCGACGATCGGTTGCGACGCGCTCGATCACCTGACCGGGGAGGCCCGCTGGCTGGGGAAAGAGGTCGGCACCCTGCGCGATCTCGACGTCGCCCTGTCCGAGATCGTCGAACCGGAGGCTGGCGCGCACCCGGATGAACCAGGGTTTGCCCTTTTGCAGGAAGCGCTCGCTGCCCGCCGCACGGAGTATCGGGCGACGCTTCGAACCCACCTCCGGGCGCGGCGCGTTCAGGCGCTTCTGGTCGATCTGTCCCGCTTCGTCGAAACGCGGCCGTGGCTCGACCCGCGCGACTACGATCAGACGCTCCGGCTGGCCACACCGCTCGCGGCGCTCTCCCGCAAGCGGCTTGGCAAGAGATGGCGCAAGGTGCGCGCCTACGGCCAGCGGATCGACGATCTGGGTATCGCCGAACGGCACGAGATGCGAAAGGAGCTGAAGAAGCTGCGTTACACGGTCGAGTTTCTGAAGCCAGTGTATCCGGCCAAGCAGGTGAAGAGCTTCGTCAAGCCTTTGAAGCAGTTGCAGGAGGTGTTCGGCGCCCTGAACGATCTGGCCATGACCGAAGCTCTTTTCACCGGGCCATATGCACCCTGCCCCAATGATCCGCAGGCCCAGCGCGCGATCGGGCGGATTCTGGGGGCACGAGACCTGCGCAGCGACGAGGAGTGGCACCACGCCCGCGGCCTCTGGACCGTTCTACAGCAGACCGGGCCGTTCTGGGACTGAGCGATGCGCGAACCGGCGCTTCGCTGGCGCAAGGATTGCCCGGCGCGCCGTGACGGCGCAGAGTACCTCGGCGCCATCGACGGACAGAGCGCCGGTGGCAGCATGTGGAGGACCCGGGATGTCCCGCAATGTGACGCCATTGGATGTCGCCCGCAGCCCCAATGCGGAGGCCGGGCCGTACCTCACCCTGCACCGGCGGGCCTCGGATGCGCGCCTAGCCGAGGCGCGGGCGCGCCGGGACGAAGGCCGCCCCGTGCTCTCGCTCGACGCGGGCGATGGCCTCTATGCCTGCCTCGCCGACTGGCCGTTCGCCGCGGGTGCGCGTGTCAGCTTCGCAGACCTTTACGCCTTCGATCCGAGCGGCGCCAAGCCCGACACGCTGTTCCGGCTGACGCTGCATCTCGACCGCGCGATGCGGCTGGCCGAGGTGGTTGCGCTCATGGACGCCTGGTTTGCCACGGAACTCGCGACGCGCGGGCTGGACGCGCTGCCGCAGGAACTCGATTGTGCCGAGCGGGGCGTCTTCTACTTCACGTTCTAGGATTGGCAGAGGGGCGGGCCAAGGCCGGGGCAAACGCCCGCACCCTGGGGCCTGCGATGCGCGGTGGCGTACACTGAGGCCCTTTCTCGCGGCTCAATGGCATGTTTGTCGGCCCAGAAGACGCTAGGTCTCGCGCGAACGCGGCGGGCGCGTGGGGGGCCTTGGCCCGTCACGGGCACCGCCGGACCGGCACGCCGGGCGGAGGCCGGCCGTCGCTCAAGGGGGGGCACCGATGCTGCCAGATGCGCCTTGCGCCCAGAGCCGAAGCGCCGACATAGACGCCACGAAACATCGAGGGAAGAAACCGATGACCATGAAGACCGGTGCACTCGCCGGGTGAATCGCTCTCTGCGCCGGCGGGGCTAGTGCGCAGGAGCTGAAGCTCGCTGACTTCACATCGCCCTTCCACACGATCAATGCCTCGGTGATCGAAAAGCTGAACGACAACCTTGTAGTGGCCACGGATGGGGCCGTCAGCGTGCGCGGCTACCATGGCGGCGAGCTTGGCACCGGCCCTGTCGAGCAATATGTGCGGGCATTGCAGGGCGTGGCCGATCTGACATGGGGCTTGCCCGTCTACACCTCTTCGCAGATCCGCAAGACCATGATCCTGGAACTGCCCGGGGTCACTCCGACGGGAGAGACGGGCGCCGACGGGTTCTGCGCGGTCATCGGCCAGATCGAGGGCGAGTTTCCGGGGACGGTTCCCATGGCGATCTGGGCATCGGAGCCGAACGTCATGATCGTGCGCGACAAGGTGGTGCGGACGCCCGCAGCCCTTGTGGGGCTGAAGATCCGGGTGGCCGGAGCAATGGCGGGCAAGGTGGTCTTGGCGCAGATGGACCGGTTCGACTATGACACCCGGCTGTCCACCGGCGTCGTCGCGGCTGGCGGCACGCTTGGCATCCTGATCCCGCCTTCCATCGGGTTCGGCATCTACGCGATCCTGACCGAGCAGAGCATCGGGCGGCTGTTTCTAGCCGGGGTCTTGCCGGGGATCTTGCTGCTGACGCTCTTTGTCATTGCCGTTTCGCTCGTCTGCGCGCTGTCGCCCGGGATCGGCCCGCTCGGCCCGCGCCGCACCTGAGCGGACAAGCTGCGGGCCCTGGCGGGCGCGGGGCCGATCGTCGGGATCATTCTGCTGACCATTCGAGGCATCTATGGCGGGCTCTTCTCGTCGGTCGAGGCGGCCGCTGTCGGCGCGGGGGCCGTGATCCTGGTGGGGTTCGTCACACGCACGCTCAGCCTGCGCGCGCTGTGGCTCGCAGCGCGCGAGAGCGTCATGACGACGGCGACGGCCATGCTGATCCTGATCGCGGCGCATCAGCTCAACCCGTTCATGGCGCTCAGCCACATCCCCGAAGCCATCGGCACGTTCATCGCCGGCTTCGACTTCGGCCCGACGGCCGTCCTCGTCCTGATCCTGGCGATCTACACCGTGCTGGGCTGCTTTCTGGAGGGGTTCGCGATGCTCGTGCTGACGTTGCCGATCTTCTTTCCGATCATCACCTCGCTCGGGATCGACCCGACCCGGTTCGGGGTCCTCGTGGTTCTGGCGCTGGAGATGGGGCTGATCTCGCCGCCAATGGGGCCGAACGTCTTCATTGTGACGTCCGTCGCGCCGGGCGAGTCGCTCGGCCGGATCTTCGCCGGGGTGCTGCCCTTCTGGTCGGTGATGCTCGTAGCCCTTGCGATCCTGGTGGCCTTCCCGCAGATCTCGCTGTTTCGCCGAACACGATGATCAACTGACCCCGCATGAACCCGGAGAGGGACCCACAGCCGCTCGCACAGAAAGGTGACGCGGCCACCCGGGGCCTCCAGAAGCCGCCATGGTCCGGCACACGGACTGGGCACACCGGGGCGCAGCGGCGAAACGCGTCTGGCATCGGCGCACCGCTTGGGGCACCCCTGCGCGTGCCAGCGCGGCGCATGGCAAGCGGGCCAGACGGACGGCCAGTCTCCCACGCACCGCTGCGGACGCACCGGCCTGAGCCGAAGAGACGAGAGGAAGCTTCCATGAAACTTGGCGAGGACATCATCGCCTTAGGCGGCACCGAACGGTTCTTCGACGTGGCAAACCCGTCGGCGACAGGCCTTACTGCGCCTCCCCTCCGGCGGGGAGACGCCGTCCGCACATGGGACCGGTCGCTCTCGGGGTTTCAGAAAGAAGCATTGGTGGTCTCCGCGCGCTCCGGGAAGATGTGGCGCTTCGTCTCCGACGAGGGGGCCTATCTCAGCGGCCATGACGCCGCGCCCTGCCCGCTGTCCTTCCTGACGGCGGGGATAATCGCGAGCGACATGAACGAGATCACCGCGCTTGCCGCCCAGCGGCAGGTGACGCTGCGCAGCCTCAAACTGACACAAAACAACCATAACACCATGCAGGGGTCCATGCGCCGGCGGACCATGGTCGGCAGCCCGTGGGCGCCTTGGTCGGGTCGCTGTTCGGTTCATCCGCGTGGCCGCGAAACTCAGAGAAGTGAGAGCCGATGCAAAGGCCCGGATCGAACGGCGTTGCGCATGCCGCAGAAGAACTCTCTGGCAAAGTGCAGACCCACCTGGTTTTGCGCCTCCACAGAACCGACGGACCGCATCTGACGCGGGCCAACGCTCGGCCGCCCGTTCCGGGCGGGACGACGCGCGCGGTCACCGGCTTGGGCAAGCGCGGATGCGTGGAGGGGCGCCGTTGCGACCCGTCCCGGCACATAGGCCGTTTGTTTCCCCCAGCGCCTGCGCATCGGCGCTCCTCCCCGAGGCGCGCCCTGAACGCCTGCGACCTCGGGATCGCCTGCTCATCAGTGCGGGCAAGAGACCGATGCGGTTGCACGGGGCGTCGGGCGTCTGACGGGCGGGACGATGGGCCTACTCAGTAGATCTTCGGAACATAGAGTTCGTCCGGCAGGACCTTGCGCTCGTAATCGGGGTTGAACACGCGCTCCGGCAGCACGGGCTTCTCCGACGGGATCTCGTGATAGGGGATCTTCGTCAGAATGTGCTCCATGCAGTTCAGCCGCTCGCGCTTCTTGTCGTTGCCCTCGACGATGTACCACGGCGCCTCTGGGATATTGGTGCGCTCGAACATCTCCTCCTTGGCCTTGGTGTACTGCTCCCAGCGGATGCGGGACTGCAGATCCATGGGCGACAGCTTCCACTGCTTCATCGGATCGTGGATGCGCACCAGAAAGCGCAGCTGCTGCTCCTGATCGGTGATCGAAAACCAGTACTTCAGCAGGATGGTGTCGTTGCGCGCGAGCATGCGCTCGAACTCTACGACATCGCGAAAGAACATCTCCACCTGCTGTTCCGAGGCGAAGCCCATCACCCGCTCGACGCCGGCGCGATTATACCACGACCTGTCGAACAGCACGATCTCGCCCCCGGCCGGAAGGTGCTGCACATAGCGCTGGAAGTACCATTGCGTCTGCTCGCGCTCGTTCGGAGCCGGCAGCGCGACGACGCGCGCGATGCGCGGGTTCAGGCGCTGGGTCACGCGCTTGATCACACCGCCCTTGCCGGCGCTGTCACGCCCTTCGAACAGAATGCAGACCTTCGCGCCGGTGTACTGCACCCAGTCCTGCACCTTGATCATCTCCGCCTGCAGCCGCAGCAGGTTGGAGAAGTAGGTGCGCCGGTCGAGGCTGTCGGGATGCTGCTCACGGTAGATCTTGCGGATCTCCCGGCTGAGCATGGGCTCGGAAAACTCCATCTCGAACGTCTCGTCGAGGGTTTCTTCGAGTTCGGCTTCCAGCCAGTCCCGCTGCTGCGCCGTCAGCTCTGAAGCATCGTCGTGCATTGTGTCGTCTCCCGTTCGTTCGGCGCGGCTTATCCAGCCCTGCAGCGGGCCCGTCTTCCGCCTTGCGCTCCGCGGCATAGACCATGACGGCTGCGGCGCACCTTGTCATGAATCAGGTGCCGCTGGCCGCTTGGGCGGGCGCAGGTCGCGTTGACGCCCGGAGCCGCCGATATGCTAGCGTCCGAGGGACATCAGGCCGCCGGAGGTTCCATGCCCTTGTCCACGCTTGCCGCCTCGGCGGATCTGATCGCCGCACTCGGCGTGATCGCATCGCTTCTGTTTCTGGCCACGGAACTGCGACGGTCGAACCGCGCGAACCGGCAAGCCAACTGGCGCCAGCTTCTGGACAGCTACAGCGCGTTCAAGGCCGTGACCAACGATCTCGCCTATGCCGAGTTTCTCTCTCGCGCGCGGCAAGACTACCATGCTCTGAGCGCGGGCGAGAAGCTGAGCTTTGGCCACTATCAGGAGCAGGGCATTCATGTCATGAGCAACTTCTACAAGCATGACACCGACGTGCCGGAAGAGGTCGAGGGCCTGATTGCCGCCATCGACGCCGTGATGCTCGACCATCTCGACAACCCGGGCGCGCGCGCCTGGCTGGCCGAAAGCCGCATACGCGGGCGCCTGCGCAGAGCGACTTACGCCAAGATCGACGCGTTGCTCGCCCGGGGCGGCCGCGCACCGGCGAGTCCCTGAAAGCTAGAAGCGGGGCGCGCCCCTAGGGTCAACGAAACGAGGAGGCCGCGATGCGGGTGAACCATCTTTATGTCGACGATGCGGGCGAGAGCCATTGGCGCGACACAACCGTCTCCCTGCAGGAACGCGTCTTTGCGCCGCCCGCCAAGGGCATCTTCGTGTCCGAGCCCGAAACGGCCGCCGCCGCGCTGTTTCTGACCCTGCCCGCGGGATGGGACGAGCCGGCGCATCCCTCGCCCATTCCCCAGACCCTGATCTGCGTGGCCGGCGAGGTCGAGGTGACGGCCAGCGACGGCGAGGCGCGCCGCATCGGCGTCGGGGATATCTGGCGGATGGAAGACCTGCACGGCAAAGGCCACCATACGCGGGTGACCAGCGACGTGGATTTCGACTGCGTGATCGTTCAGTTCGCCTGACACCGGAGCAGGCAGGGTCAGGCCAAGGCAGGCGAGAGCCGGGCTCACTCAGGCGCCAGTTCCTCCGCCTGAAGTTCACGCATCAGCGCGCCGTCGCCGTCGTAAAGCAGGATGCTGCCCTCCGCCGTGACGATGGCCCACCAGCCCTGCCCCGCCGTCACGGCCTGCGCCGTTGCGCCTGCGGGCAGGGTCAGCCCGTCGGGCAGCGTGGGTGGCGGCGGCGTGACGCTGGAAGCGCCCGGCAGTCGCAGGTAAAGCAGGGTCACAAGGGCCGCGATCCCCAGGATCATCGTTCCGGTCAGGAGCGTGACGAGGACGCGCAGAAGGCCCAGACTGCGCAGTTCCGCTGGTGTCGGCTGACGTTCGTCGCGCGGGGCGGGGCCGTCCGAGCCCGGGTCGGGGAGATTTGACATGCCATCGACGCTCCGTGTGATCAGGGTCGTCATCGGGGACGATCCTCCGCCGCGCCTCGATAGGGCACTGGCGCGCGACGTGCCAGAGGCCGAAGCGCTCTCGCGGTCCCGGCTGGCCCGGCTGATCGAGAGCGGCGCCGTGGAACGCGCCGGCGTACCGCTGACCGAGGCCAGGGCCCGGGTGGCGGCGGGCGACACCCTGCAGATCACCGTGCCCGAGGCTGTGGACGTGGCAACGCAGCCGGAGGCCATCCCCCTCGACATCGTCTACGAAGACGACGCGCTGATCGTGGTCGACAAACCGGTCGGGATGGTCGTCCATCCGGCGCCGGGCAGCCCTTCGGGCACGCTGGTGAATGCCCTGCTCGCCCATTGCGGCCCCGATCTGTCCGGCGTCGGCGGAGAGAAGCGGCCCGGGATCGTGCACCGGATCGACAAGGAAACCTCCGGCCTGATCGTCGCGGCCAAAAGCGATGCGGCGCATCATGGGCTCGCCGCGCAGTTCGAAGCCCACAGCGTGCAGCGCGCTTATCTCGCGATCTGCCATGGCTGTCCGGATCCGGCCGATCCCAGGCTGCGCGGCCTGCGCGGCGTGTCCTGGGAAGATCGCGGCACGCTGAAGATCGACGCGCCGCTCGCCCGCCACCGGACCGACCGGCAGCGCCAGGCCGTTGCCTGGGGCGGGGGCCGGCACGCCATCACGCGGGCGCGGGTCCTCCGCCCGTTTGGCCGGCCAACGCCTGGCGCAGCCATGATCGAGTGCCGGCTGGAGACCGGTCGCACCCACCAGATCCGCGTGCATCTGTCCTATGCCGGGCATGCGCTGGTGGGCGACGACACCTATGGCGGGCGGCGCCGGGCCTCCGCGCGTAATCTGGGGCAAGCCACCGCAGCGGCGGTCGACGCGTTCCCGCGGCAGGCGCTTCATGGTGCCGTGCTGGGCTTCGCACACCCCCTGAGCGGGGAAACGCTGCGCTTCGAGCGGCCTTTGCCGCCGGACATGGCCGATCTCGTGGCGCGCCTTGAGGCAGTCTAACGCACACCCGGCATCCGGGAGGTCCTGACAACCTCGTCATGTACCGCCTCTCGCATGCGCGAGATCCGGCAACGCGCGCGCGGGCACTGCATGATGCCTGTCCCCGGCGTTCCAGAGTGCACCGAAACCGTCGACAGAAGACGCCGCAGCTTGCTTGCCCTCGACCCGTGCAGACCGCGAAAGAGCCGCCCCCGCCACGTGGTCGCGCGCCCAATGGGGAGCCCTCTGTTGGCTTGGCGGACGGGCCGCGCCTGGAGCCCGACCTCGCGCCACTTCCCTTGGCGGAATCGAACGTGAGCGGTAGCGCGCCGCTTTCACCGTAGAAGTTGTGCGCACCGGTCCCCTTGCGGGCGTCTGTCGTCCCAATTGCGCGGCTAGTTGCCCGAGGTGCATCGCGAAGGCTGCGGAGGTCGAACTCCCGTAGAGGATGCTCCGCCTTTGCGTGATCTGCATCGGCAGCCCCTGAGAGGGGAAACCTGTGGACCGGCGCTGAAAGACGCCGACGTGGGCGTGCTGCTTTCCTCCCGCCGCGGTCCCCTTGCATGACGGCGCGTCATCCCTATCTCGCCGGTGGCCGCAGGATTGTAACAAACGGCAAGGCACCGTGAGGAGGTGTTTCACCACCTTCCGTGCATCGATGCACGCATCTAATAGTGACGAAACGGAACGCAGGGTATTGAACCGATCAGTTCAGTTTCCCATATGTTAAGACAATGAACATCAACAGCGGCTAACACCCCAACGCGCCGCCACATCAACAGGTCTGGAGGGCACGCCCCACATGAGCAATTACGCCAATCTCCCCGCCCCCTCGCCCGAGCAGGGCCTCAACCGCTATATGCAGCAGATCCGCAAGTTCCCGATGCTGGAGCCGGAAGAGGAATATATGCTCGCCAAGCGGTGGGCGGATCATCAGGATACCGAAGCCGCCCACAAGATGGTGACGAGCCACCTGCGCCTCGCCGCCAAGATCGCCATGGGCTATCGCGGCTATGGCCTGCCGCAAGCCGAGGTGATCTCGGAGGCCAATGTCGGCCTGATGCAGGCGGTCAAGCGGTTCGACCCCGAAAAGGGCTTCCGCCTGGCCACCTACGCGATGTGGTGGATCCGCGCCGCGATCCAGGAATACATCCTGCGCTCGTGGTCGCTGGTGAAGCTCGGCACCACCTCGGCCCAGAAGAAGCTGTTTTTCAACCTGCGCAAGGCCAAAAGCCGGATCGGTGCGCTGGAAGACGGCGATCTGCGCCCCGAAAACGTGGCCCGCATCGCCCATGACCTCGGCGTGACGGAGGACGAGGTGATCTCGATGAACCGGCGTCTGTCGGGCGGGGACGCGTCGCTCAACGCCACCATCGGGTCGGACGATGATAGCTCCGCCCAGTGGCAGGACTGGCTGGAAGACGAAGACGCCAACCAGGCCGAGGCCTATGCCGAAGCGGACGAACTGAACCTGCGCCGCGAGCTTCTGGCCCAGGCGATGGACGTGCTGAACGACCGCGAGAAGGACATCCTGACCCAGCGGCGGCTGACCGAACCCTCGGTGACGCTCGAG
>JBCDGG010000064.1:0-27701 GCA_038757905.1 Pseudomonadota bacterium
CCGATCCCACTCGGACAGGTCGGGCAGGATGGACTGCTTGCCTTCCATGTAGTCCCACAGTTCGGGACGAACCAAGGCCCGCACCTGACCTGGGGCATTCGCCGCGTTGCCGGTCATGAAGCGTGTCACCCCAGCCCGGAATGCGGCCCACTCGGCCAGAGCATCTACCGCCGTGGACGTGATCCCGTAGGTTGCCGCGCCCGCGATGACGCCGAGCGGTTGACCGTTGGCCCCGGTGCCGAGGAACGCCGCCTGATCTATCGCCGCGCCCATTGCGCCGCTCATGTCCCGCCGCACCGCCTGTTCCAGCGCCGCGCCGGACTGCTTGAGCGTCTTGCGGGTGATGCGCATCTGAATGCCGAGGTTGTGGTCCGGCGACATGGCGCGGTCAGTGGTGGCGTAGGTGGTCGGCCCAGCCACGTTTGCCGTCTCGCCGTCCGCCCAGCCCGCCGTCACGGCCGAGGTGGTCACCGGCCATTCCACCGCGCCCGCCTCGATGCTGATCATCTGCGCACCCATGCGCGCTGCAACGCTGTCCGGGAAAAGCCGGTCAATGATGGGGCGGGTTTGGATCGGGTTCGGGGTGCCGCTTGCGACGGTCTCACCGGCCCGGACTTCCAACGTCTGCCACGGCACGGGAATGCCCCGGAAACCGCCTTCGCTGCGCAGCTCGGTCACGATCTCGGCCGTTTGCCCATCGAGCTGACGCCCTTCATCGAGGGCCAGCGCGACCTGACGCATCTCGAAACCGGCCATGAGGTCGGCCCATTCCTGCGCCGTGCGGGTTTCCAACTCGCTGCCCGCGTCACGGCGTTCGGTGTCTTCTGCGATCAGGGCGGCGCGATACCGGGTTTCGTTGGAGCGGTATTCCCGGTCCAGCTCATCCATCTTGCGGACTTCATCCTCGGACGGGGTTTCTTTGCCTGCCAGCTCGGCAAGGTTCTGGCGGATTTCGCTTTGCCGCCGGGCGATCTTCACTGATTCGAGCATCGTTTATCCTTTCTGCTCAACAGGGTTTGTGCCGGGCCGTTCCAGCGACTCGACTGCTTGCCGCCAGTCCTGGCGGTCCTCTCGGGGCGGGGGATGCCCGCACTCGATTCGTGTCTTTCGGGTGTGGCAACTCGGGCAAAGCGCCTGAAGGTTGCGGGGTTCATAGGACAGCTCGGGGTGCGTCCTGACAGGCTTGATGTGGTCCACCTCAAGCCGCCCACCGCAGCCGCAGGATTGGCAGCGATAGCGGTCGCGTTCGAGGATCTCGGCCCGCAGCGCCTGCCAGCGTTTCGTGCGGGTGATCTTCCGGGAATGCCGGTGATGTTGCTTGCGGATGCTCATGCGATGTCATCCGTCTGGGCGGTGATTTCGAGGAAGCCCCGGTTGTCGGGAACCTCCTTGATGCCGTCGATCTCAAAGGTGACGCCCTCGTGCACAAGGCGGTCATACCGGGCGATGCTGCGCCCGAACGCCGTCGCCCGGATGATGAAGCGGGTCACCAGCTTGTTGTCCCACGCGCCCGCGCTGAGGCGTTCAGCGTCGGACACGTCCCGTCGCCGGGCGAAGATCGCGGGGCCGAAGTCGTTCCATTCGTATTGAAAGCCGCCGGAGCCGTCCGGGGTGGTGGTCGCCCGCTGGATTTGAATGCGCCGGTTGAGGCTTCCCGAGTTCAGAACCATGCCATCCTCGCTTTCGTCTGGGGTTGAGCCGCGATGCGCGCGCCCTGCGCCACGGCGAGGACGGAAGCCGCCGCCGCGTCGATCCGTCCGGTGGAGCGGGCTTTCGCCAGTTTCAGGTTGTTGGCCGGGTCACGCAGGCACACCGCATCAGCGAAGGCCGAGCGCAGCAGCAGCGACGGCCGGGCCTTCACCAGCCCGTCAAAGGCGGCGCGGCGGAACCGCTCGCAATCCTCGCCGCCGTCACGAAAGCCCTGCCCGCGCCAGACAAACGGGGCGCGGACGCCCGCCCGGTTCAGCGCCTCGCCCAGCTCGGCCTGCTTGTATCGGTCCATCGTGATCGCAATGACGTTCTGGCCTTCGACGTGGCGCATCACCTCGGCCAGCCACGGGGCCACCGGCACCGTCTTGTCCCCGAGAACGGTCAGCTCGCCGCGTTCCTGCATCTCGACGTATCGCCCGGCCACGCCGTCCGCCTGCCCCCGGTCCAAGAGGCTGGGCATGGACGGGAAGGTGCCGAGGCATTCGAGCCGCCCGGTCTGTGGCCAGTAGAACGCTGCCGCCGTCATCGAGGCCGAGCCGCCGAGGTCGATCCCGATCACAACGCCGCCTTCGCGCGGCGGCAGGGTGTCGGTTTCGCAACTCAGCCACTCATCAAGGGCAATCAGCAGGTCGCGGGATTCGCCGGACACGCGCTCATTGCGGTTGTAGAGGCGGAAGGACGTGAGGCTGGACCCGCCGCGCGCAATCGCCCGCTTGGCTTGAGCTTCCAGCCATTCCAGCGATCCGCCGATGCCGTGCGGAGCGCCGGGGTTGGCGATCAGCAGGCTTTCGGGGTCATCGGCGGGCAGGCCCGGCGCGGGCCGATGCTCTTGGACGTAGGAACCGGGTGCCGGATCGTCGATCCACCGGGAAAACGGGTGCGTGTCGTCGCTGGCGGACGTGCTGATGAGGAAGGCGCGGCCGTCCCGCTTGCCGAGGCCGGACAGCAGGGCGTGTTCCAGCTCGTCGCCTCGATCCAGCGCCCAATGCCCGCGCTCATCGAGGATCGCCATCGTCGGAGCGCCGCCGAGAGCGGACTTGCCGTCAGCAGCGATGACGCGAAGGACGTGCCCGCCGCCGTCGCCCTCAAACTCGATTTCGAGGCGCGGGGCGCGGCGGTAGATCAGGCGACGTTGCAGCTCAAGCGGCAGGGTGGCAGCGAACCCGGCCACGAAGTCCCAGATGATGCGGCCCTGATCCCGCGTCCGGGCGGCTGCGATGATCTCGCGCCGGGGCTGGCGATCCCAGACGCCAATGAGACCGCCGAGCGCAAGGCCCGCCGTGATCGCGGATTTGCCGTTGCCGCGCCCGATGCTGAGAACAGCGTTGGCGGTGTCCTCGGCCATCGCGCCCTTGATGAATTGGCTTTGAAAGGGGGCGAGGGAAACCGGCTTTCCGGCGTTCGGGCCCTCCGGGATACGAAGTCCATGCATAAATTGCATAGCTCGCTCGGCGGGCGTCCCCTCATCATCCTGAGCGAAAAGAGAAAACTCAGACGCACGGTTACCGGCCAAGATGAAAGGGGAGGCATTGGGACCAGCCTGAGCCTGCACCTCGACCCCCGCGAACAGGTCGGCGGTTTCGGCCTCGGTCACAGCCTCGCGGTCGGTCGGCAGCAGCGATCCGTCTACCTTGCGCCACTCTCTTTTTTTCTTCGCTGTGCCCGTCATCGTCTTGTCCTTGCGCGTCTCTCTCTGTTCAACCGTTGCTCTTGCCCTCTGCTTACTGGTGAGGGTTGCTGTGACGGTCAGCATGGCGACTTCTGAGCCGCCCGCTGACCGCCGCGATCTTGCCTGCTCACCGGAGCCGGGCCGCCGCTTAGGCCACGCCTCCGCTGTCCAGCGTCGAAGGCGCGCACTCCATCTGTTCACCGCCCGTTGGTGGCAGTGCTATCGGGCGTGGAGTGACAGGCTTTCGCCTGCATGGCCGCCCAGTTGGTGGTGCGATAGCTTCCCCGAGTACCACCGTGTCGCGCCGCCCCTCGGTCAAGTCGTCAAGCCCTGAGCGCCGCCCTGTTCTGTTCCCGCCTGCCTGCCCTGATCAGGGGCAAGGGCCGGTGTCTGCTTACCGCTCGATCACCTCCATCATCGGTTCGGGGGCAGTGCCCAGCTCGGACACCAGCCGCCGCATGATCTGCGCTTGCTTGACCGTGGGTCGCCACGATGGGCGCTTGCCATGTCGGGCGATGGACCGAACGAAGCCCTTGAGCCATTCGTCCGAGCCGTCAGCCATCACGCGCCGCATGACGATGGGCCAGCGGAAGGTGAGGATTTCGTCCAGCTCGCTATCGGTCATACCTGCACCCCGCGATACCGTGCGCCCACGCGGGCCATGTGCGGCGACGTGGTGAGGCTCTTGGCGTCCATCGGGGACCGGCCGTCATAGTGCAGCGCGGCCTGATCCATGAGGGCTTGCGCGAGGTCTGGCGGCACGTCCGCCGCCGCAGCCCCGAACCCGGCCTGATACTCGATTGTCATGCGGCTGGCGGTCAGGTCGTGATAATCCGCCAGCCAGCGGATATAAGGCCGGTTGCCACCCACGAAGTCGAAGGCGGTGAATGCCTCGCCGTCGATGGTCACGGTCGGAACGTCATCATCCGCAACCGGGCCGATGGGCAGGCTCAAGCCGTATTCCCGCGACGGGTTGAAGATCGTCACCCGGATCGTCTGGGTCAGCAGGGCGATCTGGGCGAATTGCTCGATCTCGGCCGCTGCCGTCTCCCCGATGTTCTGGATCGCGGTATCTTCCGCGTCATCGGGCACCCGCAGGTGCAGCTTGAGGCCATAGAGGACGAAGGGCAGCGCAGCGCCGCCCGCAGTCCGGTGCACAAGCATCTTCATGCCGCCACCTCCATTTCGCTGATGTGCCGGAAGAACGCCGCCTGATCCTTCGCGCTCATGGCCTCGAAGGATGCGAGGGCGTATGCCTTGAGTTCGGAGCGGCTGGCGTAGGACGCCCAGAACCGGGCCTCCTCCATGCCGCCGAGGAAAGGGGGCAAGGGGGCACCGGCCGAGCCGATGGACGCAGCCGCCGTCATGTCCGCGTGGTCCATCTCAAGGGAATTGAGGGCCGAGAACGCCAGCGCCGCGCGCTCGGTCTCGGACAGCCTGACCGCCGCCACGAAGCTGAAACCGGACCATGCATCGGTGGTGCCGAGGGTCAGGCAATAGCCAAGCATCCGCGACATGCGCTTGTGCTCGGGCTTCATGAACCGGCCGAGGCTGGAAGGCTTTTTCGCGTTGGACAAAGCGGGCTTTTCCGCTTTGTTTTCAAAGGGAGTATTCTGGCCGGTTGGACGGGTTACAGGCTTGATTTTGCTGGAAACTGCGACAACCCTACGGGCTGCCACATTCCATATGCAAGTTATTGTTAAGTAAGCGCTTTTTTGAGCCTTTTGCGGCGCTTGCCATCATCCTTCCTATCGACCGGCACGATGTCTCCGTTCGTCAGCATCTGTCTACGGTCGTGTCGGAGCCTCTTGCACTGAAAGGTCGCGTGAAGATGCGCCGTGCGTCGAACTCTTGCAAGTCTGCACCTACCTCGCACGCTGAAACATCGAACTCGTGGGGTCTGTCGCGGCGCGACGTACCGAAGGACGAGCCGTTGGAGCTCTGGAGCGCAAGTCGAGTTATGGCTGGGGTTGCCCTTGCCCCGCGCGGGCTTACCCCGCGGGCTCCGTGACGGGTATGCAGAGCGCGGTAAAGGCGTTCAGGACGGCGATACGGACCGGGAGTTCGACGACTTGACGGGTGAGCCCCCATGCCATTGGCAGCTGGCCCAGAAGTTTCGCGCAACGCATCTTTGCACCGAGACGGCTTCCGCGATGATGTGGGATCCATGTTCGCCAGAGGGCGCGACCAAGGTGCTTCGAGGCCCGCAGAGCTTCGTTTCGGGCGATGGCTCCTAGGGCGAAAGTCTCCCTCGGTTTGGCAGTCTTGCGCCGCGGAACTGCGGAATGAGCACCGCGGTCGGCAATGGCGTCGTAGCCCTTGCGCGTATCACCAACGAATGCCGGTTCTCGCGCTTCAACGGCGGATCTCTTCCGGTTCCACACTTCGTAACAATACGAGTTGCAAATCTCTAGTAACTTTCCTAGTTGCTTGAGCTCAGCGGAATCGCAGGCGCGGGTCATTTCCATGCAGGACGTCGTGGTCATCGGGGGCAGCTTCGCGGGGTGGACGGCGGCCCTGCAGCTCGGTCGTGCGAGCCGTGACGTTCTCGTGGTGGATGCGGGTTCGCCGCGCAACCGGACTTCTCCCGCGGCGCATGGTGTCCCAGGGTGGGACGGGACGCCGCCGGCCGATATTCTGTTGCGGTTCCGCAATGACGCCACGACCTATCCGACCGTCTCCCATGTCGACGGCCGCGTCACCGGGGTGCGCGGGGCGCAGGACCGGTTCGAGGTGCAGCTTGGCACGGGCGCCACGGTCGGCGCGCGGCGCGTTCTTCTGGCCCATGGGGTGCGCGACACGCTTCCCGATCTTCCGGGCGTGGCGGAGGCCTGGGGCACGTCCGTTCTGCATTGCCCCTATTGCCACGGGTACGAGGTTAGGGGCGCGCCCCTGGCTGTCTTGGCGAACCACCCGATGTCCACCCATCAGGCGTGTTTGCTGCAGGCCGATTGGAGCGCGGAGGTGACCCTTCTGACCGGGCTGGACGGCGCCCCCGCCGTGGAGGATCTGAAGGGCACTTGCATCGCAATCGAGCCCCGCCGCATCGCGCAACTGATCCCGGAGGCTGAGGGCATCGGCGTGGCGTTCGCCGGGGGGCAGACCGCTCAGTTTCGCGCGATGTTCGTGGCCCCACGCGTCGATCTCGACGGTACGCCTGCGGACATGCTGGGCTGCGCCTGCGCCGAGGGTCCGCTCGGACCGTACGTTCAGGTGGGCCCGATGGGGCAGACAACCGTGCCGGGCGTCTTCGCCGCGGGCGATTGCGCGCGACCGGCCCACAATGTGACCTCGGCCATCGGGGATGGCGCGACAGCCGGCATCGGCTGCCATCAATCCCTTGTTTTTCCCGAGATGATTCAGGCGCTGGAGCGCGCCGCATGACCGGCCCGCCTCTGCCCGTCACCGTGTTGTCCGGCTGTCTGGGCGCTGGCGGGACCCCGCGCCCCAACCCTGCCATGAACAACTGCGGAGGGCGGCGCGTGGCGTTGACCGTCATCGACATGTCCGAGGCGAGTTTCGACGCCGATCCTGTGCGCGCGGATACTGAACGGGACCGCACCGACGAGACCCTTGGTGAAGTGTCGAACGGGCGCACCTTGCGCCATGACCTTCCGGATGAGGGTCGCCACCTGGCGCGAGAGGAGCGGTTGAACGACGTGCTAAGTGAGTCCTCCGGCCAATCCGAGCCCGCGACGTTCGATTTGCGCGATGGGAACGGCAACAGCCTTGCCGATGTCTCATGGCGCGACACGATGGTTCCGGTCATCGACGCCGTGATCCTGCTGAACGACTGCTCCAGCCATGACGATCTGCGGAGTCGCGGAGTGGTGTTCGGCAAGGGAGGCAACCCCACCTTTGCGCATCTGCGGACCGGTCGGATCGAGATCTCCGAAGTCGCCATCCTGAACAAAGTCGCAGAGGCGGGGCCCGCACAGGTCGAAGGGGCGCGGAAGATAGTCGGCGATCCGAATGCCGCTGCCCGCCTCATCGAAACGGAGCGGGCGACCGGGCCCGCCAAGGCGCCTCTCAGCGCCGGCCTCGCCTTGGCACTGGCCATATCCGGAGTGGTGGACTGGCCCGCCCATCTCCACCCCTTTCCCAAATGGCAGATAGGAGTGGCCGCGGCATGAACGCGCTGGACGCATCGCTGCGCAAGACCGTCCCGGGCGTCGCCCTGGAACACCGGCGCGAGGGCCTTCGGGCGATCCTGGCGCCGGATTGTGCGGCCGTGATCGTGCGGCGGCAGCCCCCGCCCAGCTTTCAATCCTGGATTGGAGAACTCAAGCCAGAGCGCCTCCCGCGCGGACGGGTCACGTTGCCGCCGGAAAGGGTACGCGATGCCCTATCGCAGCTGTGCAGCGCGGCCGAGACGCCGGACGGCATCGAGAGGGACTGGCTCGTCGACGATGCGGCGTCCCTCGCCGAGAGCTTCGCGGACCTCATGAAGGCGCGGTACCTGCGCCTGCGAATGGATGTGGTGACCACGAATGCCTGCCGGAAGTTCCATGTCGACGCGATCCTGGCACGGCTGATCTGCACCTACCGGGGGACCGGCACGGAGTATGGCGTGTCGATCGATCATGAGGATCCGACCCGCGTCTTCACCTTGCCCACCGGCGTGCCAATGGTGATGCGTGGAACGCTCTGGCCGGAGGAGCCGCGCTCCGGCCTTCTGCACCGCTCGCCCCCCATCGAGGGCACGGGGGAGACGCGGCTCGTCCTCGTTCTCGACCCGATCCATGATCTCGAGGCGGACGCGTGAACCGCAATCTCGGCGCCACGAGCCTGCAGCGCAAACGCCGCTCGACCGATCCGATGCGCTGCTACGACGCGCTTCCTGCCCCGCTGCGTCAATGGGTGTCGCAGGCGGCGCTGCCGTGGTCGCCGGCGTCCGTGCGGCGGGTCTGGGCGCGGGCCTGCGCGGACGGGCTAAGCACCGAGGACGCGCTGCAGGTCCTGTCGCAGGCCGAAGCGCGAACCCTCGCGCGCGACCGCCACGCCGTTTCGCTGAACTCCGCTTCCAACGTCTGAAGGACCACCGCCATGCCGATCGCCAAACGGATTGCCGCCGCCGCCCTGATGGCGCTTGCCCCCTCTCTGCCAGCGGCCGCGGAGACGGGCAGCCTGACCATCTCGGTCGGCTTCGGCCCGACGGCCGAAGTGCCCGATCCAAGGGCGGGCTACAATGGCTGGATGTCCAATCAAACCGGCGTGACCGAAACCCTGATGGGGATCGACTATGAGCTGAACCTCTACCCGCGTCTCGCCGAGAGCATCGAGCAGATCTCGCCCACGCAATGGCGGGTCACGCTGCGGGACGGGCTGGAATTCCACGACGGATCGCCGGTGACCGCCGAGGCCGTGGTGAAGGCGATTGCGGCGATCGCGCAAGAGGATCACACGGGCTACAATGCCCGGGTTGCGAGCCTGCTCGATCTCGCCGGTCTGTCGGCGGACGGCAACGCCGCCATCGTCTTCGAGACGAACAGCCCGAATGCCGCCTTCCCCTGGACGCTCTCCGAGCCCGGGATCGCGGTGCTCGGCCCGGTGTCGGACGCGTTTCCGATCAACGCCACCGGCCCCTACATCTTCCGCGAGGCCGTGCCGGAGCAATTCTACCGCGTCGAGGCCAATGCCGAGTACCGGCTCGGCGCGCCCGGCCTTGAGGAGGTGCGCGTCGTCGCGATCCCCGATCCCGGAGCCTCCGCACTCGCCTTCGAGGCGGGGGAAGTCGACCTGGTGATCAACTACCCGGAGGCCGACTTCGCCCGCATCCAGGAGACGGGCGCGCTCGGGTTTTCCGCCCCGACGGCGAGGCTCTACTTCTTCACCGTGAACGCGGCGTCCGGCCCCTTGGCAGACCCGCTGATCCGCCGCGCCGTCTCTGCCGCGATCGACCGTCAGGGCATTGTCGACGCTGCGTTGTCCGGCGTCGGCGGCGTGCCGGCGGGCACCGTCTATCCGGCGGGCATGGGATGGGCGTCCGACATCGCGCCCGTCTACGATCCGGCCTTGGCTGAGGAGCTGCTGGCAGAGGCCGGCGCGGTCAAAGAGGGCGGCACGTGGATGGTCGACGGTGCACCGCTGGAGATCGACATCGTCACCTACTCCTCCCGCGCCGCCCTGCCGCCGACGGCGGAGCTGACCCAGGCGTTCCTGCAAGCCATCGGCGTCAAGTCGCGCGTTCGCGTCGGCGAATACGGGGCCAGCAACGATGCCATCGCGGAAGGGTCGGCGGACCTGTTCCTTCAGGCTTGGGTAACCACGCCGCAAGGCGATCCGGGCGCGGTGCTGGAGGCGTTGCTGAAGTCCACCGGCGGGTCCAACACCGGAAGATATGCCAATCCCGAACTGGATCAGTTGCTCGCCGACGGCCGCACGACCTTCGAGCCGTCCGAGCGCAAGGCGATCTATGACCGCGTGCAGGCGATCATCGCCGCCGAAGCCGCCATGATCCCCGTCTTTCACGTCAGCCAGGTGAACGTCGCCCGGCCCGGCCTGACCGGATATGCCGTGCACCCGACGGAGACCTATTGGATCACGCACGAGACCGCGCTGACCGAATGACCATTGCCGCGACCGGCCTGAGCGCTATCCGCTCGGGCCGCACCATTCTGCACCCCACAAGCGTGGAGATCGGGCCCGGCGAACGCGTCGGGCTCGTCGGCGCATCGGGCTCGGGCAAATCGACGTTGGGCCACGCCCTGAGCGATGCGCTTCGCGGCGGCGGCCAGAGCGTTGCGCATGTGCCGCAGAGCCCGGACGAGGCGCTCGACCCCCTCCGCTCGATGGCGTTTCACTGGCGCGAGGCCGAAGCCGCCCTTGGCCTTGCGCCGGACTCGGCCCGACGGGCAAGGCTCTTTGCAGCCCTGCGGATCGAAGGCGGCGATCTGCGCAGGCGCCCCTGGGGATGGAGCCGGGGGATGCAACAGCGCTTCGTGATCGCCATGGCGCTGATCGGGGCGCCAGATCTGTTGATCATGGACGAGCCGACCTCCGCGCTCGACCCTCTGGTCGCGGCCAGTACGATGGCGCTGCTGGAGCAAACGCTGACGCAACAGCGCACGGCGCTTCTCCTGATCACACACGATCTCGGGCTCGCCGCGCAGCACGTCACGCGGCTGATGGTCATGGACGAAGGAGAGATCGTGGAGGACGCCCCAACGGCACAACTGCTCGCCGCGCCGGGAACCAGGGCCGCTACCGCGCTCTGCGCGCATCGCAGCTGGCTGGAACTGCCGTGCTGAGCGTCGACGCGGTCTCGGTGCGGCGCGGTCCGGCGCTGACCTTGCAGGACATCTCGCTGGCCGTGGAGGCGGGGCGCACGCTCGCCGTCGTCGGCGAAAGCGGGGCGGGAAAGTCCACGCTGATCGGCGCCATCCTCGGGCTTGTGAAATGCGCACACGGGCGGATCACGTGGGGGGCTGAGCCGGTGCGTCGCTGCCGCCCGGCGCTGGTGATGCAGGAGCCGCGCAGCGCCTTCAACCCGTACATGTCGTTGCGGCGCTCCGTGATGGAGCCGCTGGCCGCGCGCCGCCTCGGCGCGGACCCGGCGCGGCTCGCCCGGATCCTCGCGGGCCTCGAACTTGCCCCAGAGCTGCTCGACCGCAAGCCGGGTCAGATCTCCATCGGGCAGGCGCAGCGGGTGGGGATCCTGCGCGCTTTGCTCGCCGCCCCGCCGCTTGTGCTCTTCGACGAGCCACTATCGGCGCTGGACGCGGTCACGCAGAAGCACACGGCGCGGCTGATTGCCGAGTTGCAGGCGCAGGAAGGCTTCGCCGCGCTGATCGTCACCCACGATCTGGGCTATGCCGCGGCCCACGCCGACGAGATCGCGGTGCTCCGGGCCGGCCGGATCGAGGAGCTGACTGCGGCACCCACCTTCCTCGACGCGCCGCAAACCGCCTATGGCCGCGCCTTGCGCGATGCAGCCTTCGCCCTCGGTGCGCTGGAGCGCGTCGCATGATCCAGGCGGTTCTGGGCCTGCTCCTGCGCGCCGCGGTGGTGTTGCTCGGCACGGCGCTGGCGACCTTCGCGCTGCTTTGGCACGCGCCGGGCGATCCGGCACTGGCCATCGCCCTGGCCCGCTACGACGCAGTCGTGACCGTCGAGGTCATCGAACAGGTGCGCGCCGAGAGCGGGCTCGATGTGGGGTTCTGGCCCGCGTTCCACGCCTGGTTGACCCCCCTCCTCGTCGGGGATTTCGGGCAGTCCTCGGTGACCGGGCGCGATGTCTGGCCGGAACTGGCGACGGCGCTGTACCACACTGTCCCGCTGGCGCTTCTTGGCCTGGCCATCGGTATCGCGATCTCCGTCCCGCTGGCGCTCGTCGCCACGCGGCTTCCGGGCGGGTGGCTCGACCGATGTGCCGTGGCGCTGGCGTCTCTCGGGGCGGCGATCCCGGCCTATTGGCTGGGGCTCCTGCTGATCCTGCTCTTTGCCGTGCAGCTCGGCTGGCTGCCCGCCATGGGCGCACGCACCCCCGCCCATATCATTTTGCCTGCTCTGACATTGGGGCTGGGCGTTGCAGCGTCGTTCACCCGTATTCTCCGGTCCGGCATCCTCGAAGCTCGGGGGCAGCCGTTTCTGTCCGCGTTCCGCCGCCGCGGCGTGCCCGGCCCCGCCATCGAGCGCGATCACGTCGCGCCGCATGCTGCCATTCCGGTGGTCACCGTCTTCGGGCTGGAGCTTGCCTTCCTGCTCGAAGGCGCTGTCATGGTCGAGGTGATCTTCGCGCGCCCGGGCCTCGGCACGTTCCTTGTGGGTGCCATCGAGGCGCGCGATTTTCCTAAGGTGCAGGCGGTGGTCATCTTCGCCGCGGTTCTGTTCGTCACGGTCAACCTTCTGATCGATCTGCTCTATCGCGCGCTCGACCCCCGCATCGGGGCCGGCAATGCGTAGCGTGCTGATCCTGTGCGCCGTCTTCGTGGCGCTCGCCATCTTCGGCCCGCTCCTGGCCCCGCATGACCCAACGGCGATCAACATCCCCAACCGCCTGAGCCCGCCAAACGCGGAGTGGCTGCTCGGCACCGACGCCTTGGGGCGGGACATCCTCTCGCGGCTTCTCTACGGGGCGCGCTGGTCTCTGGGCCTGGCGTTTCTGGTTTCCGTTATCGGCCTGGCCGTCGGCAGCCTGGTGGGCCTCGCGGCCGCGCAAGGCGGCAAGGTGGCCGATTGGATCGTGATGCGGACAACCGACACGTTCCTGGCCTTTCCGGACCTCGTAGCGGCCGTTGTCATCGCGGGCGTCCTCGGCGCGGGCACCGGTAGCCTCGTCTTCGCGCTGACGGTGACTGGCTGGATGCGCTATGCCCGGGTGGCGCGCGGCATCGGCCTGTCGCTGCAGACCCGCGGCTATGTCGTGCAGGCGCGGCTTGCGGGCCTGTCGCCCGTGGCCGTTGCGCGCTGGCACTACCTGCCGTCGCTTCTGCCCTCGCTCACGGTCGTCTGGACGGGGATGTTCGCGCGGGCGATCCTGGGCATCTCGGCCTTGGGCTTTCTTGGCTTCGGCGTTCAGCCTCCGACGCCCGAATGGGGAACGATGCTGCTGGACGCGCGCATTCACATGCGATCGACGCCGCTGCAGATGATCTGGCCCGGGCTTGCCGTCGTCGCCTCGGTGCTCGCGATCAACCTTGCCGGAGACGCCTTGCGCGACGCGGTGGCGGAGCAAGATCTGCGCACATGACCGCAACGGACAACCCCGGCCTCGGTATCGGCCTGCGCATCCTGTCCGGTGTTCTCATGGCGGGGATGTTCGTCTGCGTCAAAGCGGTGAGCGACGCGGTGCCCCTGGGCGAGATCGTCTTCTTCAGGTCGGTGTTCGCGATGATCCCCCTGATCCTCTTCCTGTGGATCCGAAACGAGTATCCCTACGGTCTGGCCACCAAACGCCCGTTCGCGCATCTTCTGCGCGCAAGCTTCGGGGCGCTCGCGCTCTTCACGTCCTTCGCTGCCCTCGCACGGCTGAACGTGGCCGAGGCAATTCTCGTGGCGCAGCTCTCGCCCATCCTGATGTCGATTGCGGCGGTCGCGCTGCTGTCGGAACGGCCGACGATCTGGCGGATCGGCGGGGTGGCGCTGGGGTTCGGCGGGGTCGTTGTGATGGTATGGCCCGAGCTCAGCGGCAGCGACGGCGATGCCGCCCGCGTGGCGGGCTTTGTGGTAGGGATCGCGTCGGCCGCGCTGACGGCGCTTGCGCTGATCATGGTCCGCAGCCTCAACCGGACGGAAAGCCCGGGCGCCATCGCGCTCTACTTCGTGCTGGCCTCGATGATCGGCGCCTTGGCGACCCTGCCCTGGGGATGGGTGATGCCGGAGGGCTGGACCCTTCTGTTGCTGATCGCCGCGGGCCTGTTCGGCGGCTTCGGGCACATCGCGATGACGCTGGCATTCCGCTACGCGGAGGCCTCGCGGCTCGCCCCTTTCGAATACCTGTCGCTCCTCTGGCCGGTCCTGGCGGACCTGTTCATCTTCAGGTTTCCCCTCACCACGAGCTTCCTGCTTGCCGTGCCCCTCGTCCTCGCCGGCGCCGCGGTCGCCTCGGCCGAGCGCAAACGCTCTCCCTGAGATCACGTTCTTGAGCCCCGTCCAATGCGCTGGTGGGGTGAGGTCGGATATACAGAGCGGCCGAGCCACGCCCGGCCTGTCCTCAGAAAACGTGGAGCCAGTGCCACGGCCCCGTGTTCGTCTCCTGCCGGGTGCAGCTTCCGCAGCGCGCCATCGTCGGGGCTCTAAGACCCCGCGACGTCAGCCGCTGCGTTGAACCGATGAACACGGCGGTCAGAGCAGCCCCTTGCACCTCAGCCCGCGCGACGGCGCGCCGTGGCTTCTTCCCATCCCTTGAGCAGGGCGGCGCGGCGGCCCGGATACTTCTCGCCCAACATGCGGAGCTCCAGCACCCGTTCGGTCTGGAAGTGCCGGTAATCCGCTGTCGTTTCGCACCACCCGACGAGGTACCGCGTCCGGTCGAGAAAGGCGACGAGCAGCGGCCAGACGATGCGGTCTGTCCGGACGCCGTCGCGATCCGCGTAGACAAGGTGCAGACGGTGCCGTTCCCGGATCGCATGCCGGAGGAGCGCGCTGTCGAACCGTTCGGTGACCTTGGCGCGGGTCTGGATCGGTTTGGAGCTTGCATCCAGAATGACGGGGCGAAACTCCTTCGGAATGGCGTCGGAAAGCTTGGCAACCGGATCGCGCGCCGCTCGTGCCAGCGCCGGGTCCGCCTCGGTCGCCACCCAGGAGGGGCCGAGGGCCGGGGCTTTCAGCTCGTCGCCTGTCGGCATCAAGGGCGGCATGTCGTAGCCATCGTCGAGGACATACCCCACGCCGGCCTCGCCGGAGATGGGTAGGCGTTGGGCGTGCAGCTCCGCCATGTCGCGATAGAGGGTGCTGAGCGAGATCTCCAACTCATCGGCAAGTTCCGGCCCTGTAACCGGCGACCGGGTGGACCGCGGGATCTGGATAATCTGGAACAGCCGTTCCGTGCGACGCATTGTGGCCTCTCCTCTCACTCTACTGTCACAATCGGTGAGAGCAGGACCCGTCTAGGACAAGGCACCACCCCCTGAAACCAAGCGCCGTCCTTGGATGGAAACAAGAGCCGCCCCATGATCCTCTTCGCAGGCAGCCTCACGACCGAGGCCACCCCCGAGGCCGTTTGGGCCGTTCTCGGCCGGCACATGCACATCGACGCGTTCGCGCCGCAGATCGTGACGGTCGAGGCGCTGACGCAGGGCGAGATTGGGGGCGGCTCACGGCACCGCAATCACTTTCAGAACGGCACCTCCCTGGTCGAGGAGGCAACGCACTGGCAACCGGATAAGGGCTATGCGGTCAGGCTTTCGGACATGGCCGCGTTGCCGCTGCACGAGGCAAGTTCCACGGTGCGCATCACGCCTGAGGGGGAAAGCGCCAAAGCGGCCTGGACGCTCAATTGCCGCGTCAAGTACGGCCCAGTCGGATGGCTGCTGGGCCAGACCGCGATCAAAAGGATGATGGGCAAGATCATCGACGGCAACCCGCGGGGCCTCGCAGACGCGGTGCGCACGGATCGTGCCGGCCGAGGGCAAAACCGGGCTGGGCTGGCACCGCCATGCACGTCCATCACCCGTCCTGCGCCCTCCGCATGGCGCGCGCTCCCGCAGCGGGCCGCAGCACGGAACCCCGACCCTGGACGCCACGCGTGCAGGCGCACGCGCCTCGGGCATTGCAGAACAGGGAGCCGCCGGCGCCCTATTTGCCACGCCAGAGCAGCCAGTAGGTGATGCCGAAGGCGAGACCAAGGCCCGAATAGCCAAAGAAATAAAGCGGATCCAGGTTCGCCGTGTCGAGAGTGATCACCTTCCGGGCAACCGCCATCAGGGCGGTGGCAACGACCAGTTTCACATGGATGACATCGGCGGTCAGATACAGCGTGACATTGGTGTAGATCTCGATGGCGATCAGGACGACCAGAGCGGCGGCGAACACGTCCAGCAGATCGCTGACATCGAGGATCAGGTAGGGTGGGCTGGCGAGCTTGATGTAGAGCGAGTACACCGCATCGATCACTGCGAACCCGATGACAAAGACCATGAAGACCGACATCACCCGAACGGCATAGCGGATGAGGCGGTTGCTCCGCCTAACGATCGGGTCCTCATGGTTCGGGTCCAGCTCGATATGTGCCGAGCTGTCGCGTGAATTCTCTTCGGTCATTGGGGCCTCCGGTGCTGCGCGTCTCTTCGATGACCTCGCCCGATGATGCGTCAGCGACCGCGCGGCAGCACGACCTGCGCCTGCAAGCGGAAGCGCACGCCTTCCGCCCCGGCATCCGGTGCCTCCAGCCAATAGCCGAGCCCGGCCTGCAGATTGACCGGGAGCGCCCCCCATTGCACCAGCCGCGACACCGATGCATTGACCGGCACGGCCCAGGTCTCGGCCTCCCAATCGTAGGTGCTTTCGCTCTGCAGCGAGTAGGTCCAGGCGTTCTCTGTGGAGTAAGCGAGAAAGGGCTGGAGGAAGGTCGCGTTCGTGGGAACGGCGGGATCGTCTTCGAGATCCCACAGGTGATTGGCCAGCATACCGAAGGTCCAGGGGCCGGTCTGTCGCAGGGCGATCCCGGTGATCCCGGCCGCCCAGGTCTCGCTCGACACGTCGCTATAGGTGGGAAAGCGCAGTGCCGGGCCGATGCCCCAGGTGACCTCGCCGCTGCCGACCGGGGAGACCCAGGCCGAGAACAGAATGTCGCCGAAGCCCTGCTGGCTGGTGCCGGGCACGATATCGTCCTGCCAGATATAGGGGAAAATCGTGCGGGTGATCAGGTTGGTGCCCTCGCCCAGTTCGAACGGCACGACTGGCTGGAAGTTCAGCGTGGTGCGTGTGCCCTCGTCTGCGACGCCGAGATTGTCGTCGAAGTTGAGCTGGAACGGGACAGAGATGATCGCGGCGAGCGGGTTGGCCAGATCCTGCGCGAGGTCCGAGGCCTCGTCGCCCAGGGCCGGGGCGGCGGCTGAGAGCAGGGCAAGGCTGAGCGCCGGGCGTAGCAGGGCGGTTGCCCCCTTTGCGCCGTGGGGTTCGGGGCGCCTCATTGGACCGGCTCGACGGTCGGGAAGGCCCAGCTGCCGTCGAGGATCGACTCCTGCGGCTCATAGAGGCGGACAGCATAGTTCCAGCCGGGGGTGATCGGGATGCAGTTGACCCGCCCGTCGTCGCAGCCGCCGAAATGCAGGGTGATCGCACCGTCCGCGTCGGCCTCGGCGGTGACGTTGTTGAAGCCGTTGACGCCCAGATCGTTCGCTTCGAGGAACCCTTCGGCGTTGTAGACGGTGACCGACCAGAACTCGTCGACCGGCACGTCCTGCACCGTTACGGCGTGGAGCGTTTCGCCGTCATTGGCGTCGACCGAGCGGAGCACGTAGCTGGCCGCGACCGCCGGCAGACCGCCCCAGCCCGCTGCGGCGCCGACGAGGTGGTCGATGGGGCGGGTTTCCTCCGGGGTGCCGAAGGCATAGCGGGCGTTGAAGCCCAGGATCGCGATCTGGTTCAGCGCCTGTCGGGCCGTGTCCAGCGCCTCGATATCCCAGTCGGGCGCCTCAAACGGCCCTGTGCCCCCGCCACTGACCACGATCCCGTCCTGCGCGGCATGGGCCGCGGCGATATCCTCGGGGTCCGTCACATCGGCGAAGGTGCGGAATGAAACGAAGGCAAATCGGCTGCCGATCTCCTCCTCGGTGAAGCGGTAGGTTCCCGGCCTGACCTGGGCGAACATGAAGTGATCCTGATTGATCACGTGCATCGACATATAGCGCCCGCCGATCTCGGGCAGGGTCACCTCGACGGGCGTGCTCAGGTCCAGCACGGTCAGCGAATAGAGCGTGTCCTGGTTCATCCGGATGATCGGCTGGTTGTCCGGCGTCGTGGGCTCGCGGAAATGCGCGAGTTCTCCCACTCCCAGCCCGCTCTGCGCCAGGTTGGTGCGGATCATGTGATCGGATTCGGCGCGGGTAAAGTTTTCGACGGTGACGGCTTCGGCGGTGGCCAGGGCCGGGATCGTGCCAAGGGCAAGGGCAAAAGCACAGGTGCGGATCATGTTCGGTATCCTTACTCGTTGAGGGGTTCGACGGTGGGGAAGGTCCAGCTGCCGTCGATCACGTCGGGGCCGGGCTGATAGAGGCGCACGGCGTAATTCCAACCCTCCATCACCGGCAGGCAGTTCACGCGGCCATCCTCGCAGCCTCCAAGATGGACGGTGAAGCTGCCGTCGTCGTTGGGCGTGCCCGAGACCGAGTTGATCACGTAGCTGTCGAAATCGTTGAGCTCAAAGAACCCGTCTGAATTGTAGAGGCTGACCGACCAGAACGCGTCGACCGGGACCTCCGCCGGCACCTCGATCCGGTACTCGCCCACGGGCAGGCCGGGATCGATGTTGAGATAGAACGCCTCCTCCTCCGGCAGGCCGCCGAAGCCGACCGCGGTGCCGAGGAAATGGCGCAGCGGCGCGACATGCTCGGCGGTGCCGAAGGTGCGGATGCTGTCGGTGGCGAAGCGGCCCAGCTCGATGGCGGCGCGGCGCACGGCCTCCAGCCTCTCCCGGTCGTAATCGGGCACCGCGAACGGGGTGTCGGATGCGGCGTCGACGGCAAACCCGTCCTGGATCGCGTTGACCGCGGCGACATCCGCCGGGTCCTCCGCATCCACCAGAATGCGCATGAAGACGAGCACATAGGGCGTGTCGAAGGTCTCCATATCCAGCGTGAAGGTGCCGCCGCCATGGAAGACCTCGTTGATGAAGTGATCCTGGTTGACCACCATGGTCGACATGTAGCGGTCGCCGACCTCGGGCATCGTCAGGGTCGCGCCCGCGCGGATATCGACCACGGCGGTGCTGTAGAGCGTGTCGCGGTTCATCCGGATGGTGGGCTGGTTGTCGATGGGCGTCGGCTCTTTGAAATGAAAGAACCGGTTCACCCCGCCCCCGAGGCCCGTATAGGTCTCGAACTCGAGATCCGTGGCGGCCCGGACGAAGTTGTTGATCGTGATCGGGATGCTCTGGCTCCCGCTCTCCGATTGCGCATCAGTCGGCCCCGGCGCGACGGCGACGAAAGTGGCCAGGGCGAGCGCGACCGAGCTGAAGGTTCGATTGTCGGGCATCGTTTGTTACTCCCATAAGATCACTGTGCCGTCCGCCGTCGTTCGCACGCCGATGGCTTGCGCGGGCGCCCGATTGAGGGCGCATTGCCACACCCCAAGTCCCGGACAAGTCAGGGCAAAACACGAAGGAAGGCGCGACGGGTCACCGTCCACCCTGCTGCCCGGATTGACGGCCCCGTGCGAGGCCGCAATACTTTGAGATGAAAAGGGTTTTTTTGGTCGAATCCGTGGTCTCCAAGTGCCGAGGGACGGACTATCACAAGATGACCAATCAGTTTGCGACATAGTGGCGGCATGCGGCGACCAATGGTCAACCTGATCGAACTGGCGCACATCGTGGATGTGATCGACAGTTTCGGCTCGCCAGCGGTGGCCACCCGCGCGCTACGCTCTGCCAATCTCAGCCGGGACATCCTCGGATCCCGGGCCGGCTTTATCCCCTATGCGTCGGTCGCCGTCCTGGCTGAATCGGCTGCGCGATCTCTCGGCGAGCGGCATCTTGGCGTCTATGTCGGCCGCAAGTTCGACTACAACAGCTATGACGGCTATGCCGAATACGTGCTGTCGGCGCCATGTCTCGGCACAGCGCTGAAGCGGGCACATCACGCGCTTCCGCTCATTCATCCGGGCTCGGACTTGTCGCTCGACATGGAGGGGACCGACGTCACAATCGGGTTCTCCGGGCGCGTGGAATCGGTGTTGGGCTATCGCCACATTCGTGAGGGAACGCTCTTCGTCATTGTGCAGGCCTTCAACCACTTCCTCGGGTCCGACTGGCATCCGCAGCGCCTGGAGATCGCTGTCGCGGATGCCCGCGCACGGTCATTGCTGGAGGAGTTCATGGGCAGCCCGTTGAGAACCGGCGCGCCCTTCTCTGCCCTGGTCTTCGAAGCGTCGGAACTTCGCGCGCCCAACCCGATCCCCGAGTCTGAGCGATCGACCGTCACACTTCGTGAGGTGCGCGCACGCATGGCGCCTCCGATCCCGGAAAAAACCGCCGATGCGCTGGTGCATCTGTTCCGGGCAGAGCATGCATGCGCCGATCTCACCCAGGAACGGGCGGCGCGCCTGTTGAACGTCGGCCCGCGTACGCTCCAGCGCGAGTTGCGGTCCGAGGGGACATCCTTCCGCGAGATCAGAAACCGGGAGATGCACGAACGCGCGCGCGCCCTGCTGGTCGAAAGCGCGCTGACCATCGATGACGTTGCGCGGTCTCTGGGCTTCGACGAGCCGAACAGCTTTCGCAGGGCCTTCCATAAGTGGACAGGCTGCTCCCCGGGCGATTACCGCCGGAGGCATGGCGTCGTGTAATCGCCCGAATCGAGCCATACCGCGCGGCACCCTTCGGCCCGAACTGCGGAGCGTACCCGGGATTGCCGCGCCCCGTTGCCGCTAAGGCCAAGCCTGCATGACCGGCTCGGTGCGCCCGAAGCCGACCATGGGCACTGTCGGAGACTGGGTGACAGGGTCTTGCCAGCCGCGCGATGCGCGCTCGTTGCAATCCTTTGCAGCGAAGCTCCGATGCGCACGCCGGGAACTCCGCATAAAAGATGGGCAAACTGGTATTATCTGGGCAAGAATGACGAGATTCGTCGGCACCGATGCACGACTTCCCCTTGTTCAAGGGCTCGGGATCGTTGACGGTCGGACGAAGTGTACGCCGCGTAAGAACGTGCACCATCCAGACACGGAGGGAAGATCATGACATTCAGAAGGTGGGCCACCGGGGCCCTTTGCGCCCTTGGGCTCGTATTCGGCGGGGCCTCTGCCATGGCCCAGAAGGCCGGGGGTACGCTCGTCTACATCGTGCAGCCGGAGCCGCCGTCCCTGGCGTCCTTCCTGTCGACATCCGGGCCTATCGGCCTTGTCGCGCCCAAGATCTACGATGGTCTTTTCGATTACGACAATGATCTCAACATCGTACCGGCCCTCGCAGAAAGCTTCGATGTCAGCGAGGACGGCAAGACCGTCACGTTCAATCTGCGCCAGGGCGTCACCTGGCACGACGGCGAGCCGTTCACCTCGGCCGATGTCCAGTTCACCGTGATGGAGATCCTCAGCAAGGTGCATCCGCGCGGGCCGAACTCCTTCCGCGAGGTGACTTCCATCGACACGCCGGACGCGCACACCGCCGTGTTCAACCTCGCCAACCCGGCACCCTACATGCTGCGCGCGCTGTCCGCCTATGAAAGCCCGATCGTGCCGAAGCATCTGCTGGAAGGGCAGGATCCGCGCAACTCGGATCTGGCGACGAACCCCGTCGGAACGGGCCCGTTCAAATTCGTGGAGTGGCAGAAGGGCCAGTACATCCGCCTCGACAAGAACGAGAACTACTGGAAGGAAGGCCTGCCCTATCTCGACCGTGTCGTTGGCCGCTTCATCCCCGACGCCTCCACCCGCACCGCGGCGATGGAGAACGAGGAAGTGATGTATGGCGCCTATGGCGCGATCCCGAACATCGACGCAGTGCGCCTGCGCGACACCGACGGCTTCTCGGTGACAACCGACGGCTATTCCATGATCAACCCGATGGCGCTGATCGAGTTCAACACCACCACCGAGCCCTTCAACGATCCGGCGATCCGCAAGGCGATCTCGATGGCGCTCGACCGGGAGTTCCTGATCGACAACATCTGGTTCGGCTACGGCAAGCCCGCGACTTCGGCGCTGTCGAGCAACTTCGCCGCGACCGGCCTCTATAAAGAGGGCCTGCCGAACTACCCGGCGAATGCCGATATCGACGCCGCAATCGCGGTGCTGGAGGAGGCCGGCTTCGCCGCCGACGCCGACGGCGTGCGCGCCACCGCCGTCCTTGACCTCATCCCCTATGGTGAGGACTGGCGCCGCGCGGGCGAGTACATGAAGCAGGCGCTCGCCGACATCGGTATCGAGCTCGAACTGCGGTACGAGGACGTCCCGACCTGGCTGAAGCGGATCTATGCCGATTACGACTTCGCCATGAACGTGAACTACTTCTACCAGTTGCCGGATCCGGTGCTGGGCGTTCACCGCCATTACGGGACAGATCAGATCCGACAGGGCACGCACTTCGTGAACTCGTCGCGCTACTCCAACCCGGAACTCGATGCGCTGCTCTCCGCCGGTGCTCAGGAGGCCGACGCTGCCAAGCGCTCGGAGATCTACGCGCAGGTGCAGCAGATCCTGGCCGAGGACAAGCCTGTCGCGAACCTGTTCGAGATGGAGTTCCTGACCGTCTACAACGACAAGCTGAAGGATCACGCCACATCGGCGCTCGGCGCCTATGGCTCGTTCGACCGGGCCTGGATCGACGATTGATCCCTAGCCAACGGCTTTGAAAGGCAGGCGCACCGGCCGATCCGGCCGGTGCCCTGCGTGTGTTCGGCAACGCACCAAGGAGCGCGACGTGTCCCATTTTGCCCGGCGAATGCGTTATGTCGTCAAACGGCTGTTGCAGGCCATTCCGATCGTTCTGGCGATCATCGTGATGAACTTCTTTCTGCTGCAACTGGCCGAGGGGGACGCCGTCGATGTGCTGGCGGGGGAAGCCGGTTCGGCCACGCCGGAATACATGGCCGAGCTTCGGGCCAAGTTCGGGCTGGATCAGCCGCTGCCGGTGCAGTTGGCCGTCTATCTCAAGAACGTCATGGTGTTCGACCTCGGATATTCCTTCCGCCATGAGATGCCGGTGAGCGAACTCATCCTCGACCGGATGCTCGCCACGCTGCTCCTGATGGTGTCCACCATCGTTCTGGCGGTCGGCTTCGGGATCGTGCTGGGCCTCATCGCCGCGGTCAGCCTGAACACGTGGCGCGACACCGCGATCTCGATCTTCGCGCTCATCACCTATGCCACGCCGCTCTTCTGGGTGGGGCTGATGCTGATCGTGGTGTTCTCGCTCAACCTCGGCTGGTTTCCCACCTCGGGGATGGAGAATGTCGCGATGTTCTACGAAGGCTGGGACAGGGTCTGGAACATCGCTCACCACCTCGTCCTGCCGACGATCACCCTGTCGCTGTTCTACCTCGCGCTCTACACTCGGCTGATGCGCGCCTCGATGCTGGAGCAGGCCGGGCAGGACTATGTGACCACGGCACGCGCCAAGGGGGTGACGGAGAACCGGATCATGTTCGTGCACGTTCTGCGCAACGCGCTCCTGCCCGTTGTCACGATGGCGGGCGTGCAGGTGGGGGCGCTGATCGGCGGATCGGTCATCGTGGAATCCGTCTTCGCCTGGCCCGGGCTCGGCATGCTTGCCTTCGAGGCGCTGTTTGCCCGCGATCTCAACCTGCTGCTCGGGATTTTCCTGCTGTCGGCGCTACTCGTTGTAGCGGTCAACCTTGTGGTCGACCTGATCTACTCCACGCTCGACCCGCGCATCGAGGTCGAGTGACGGGTATGGCCTTCTGGAAGCTCTTTGTCCGCAATCGTGGCGCCGTCGTCGGCCTCGTCATCCTCGGCCTCATCACGCTGATGGCGGCGACGGCGGGCCTCTTCTTTCCGGAGGACCCGTTCAGCCTCGCGGGGACGCCGATGTCCGGCCCGGGAGAGAACGGTTTTCTTCTGGGCTCCGACAGTCTGGGGCGCGATGTCGCCGCGGGGATCGCCCATGGCGCCAAGACATCGCTGCTGATCGGCCTGATGGCGACGATCGTGGCCGTGTGCGTGGGCATCGTCATGGGCGCGCTCGCCGGATATTACGGCGGCGTGATCGACAGCCTTCTGATGCGCCTGACGGAGATGTTCCAGACGATCCCGTCGTTCATCTTTGCGATCCTGCTGGTGGCGATCATGAAGCCCTCCATCGAGAGCATCGTCATCGCCATCGCCGTGGTCTCCTGGCCCGCGGTGGCGCGGCTGGTGCGCGGCGAGTTCCTGTCGCTGCGCAATCGCGAGTTCGTTCAGGCCTGCCACACGATCGGCATGTCCGACATCCGGATCATGCTGGGGGAGATCCTGCCGAACTGCCTGTCGCCGATCATCGTGATCGGCTCTCTGATGGTGGCGACCGCGATCCTGATCGAAAGCGGCCTGGCCTTTCTCGGGCTTGGCGATCCCAACATCATGAGCTGGGGCTTTCAGATCGGGGCGGGCCGGACGCTGCTGCGGTCCGCCTGGTGGGTCTGCACTTTTCCGGGCATCGCCATCCTGCTGACGGTGCTGGCCATCAACCTTGTTGGGGAAGGCATGAACGACGCGCTGAACCCGCGCCTGAGGGAGCGCACATGACAGAGCTCCTGGAAATCACCGATCTGCACGTGGCGCTGCCGCCCGAGAGCCAGCGGCCCTATGCCGTCGAGGCGATGGATCTGCACCTCAAGCCGAATGAGATCCTGTGCGTCGTTGGCGAGAGCGGGTCCGGCCAGTCACTCACGGCCCGTGCCGTGATGGGGCTGCTCCCCAAGCCGCGGGTGCGCATCAGTCAGGGCAGCGTCCTGTTTCAGGGCGAGGATCTGGCCGTGGCGGGCGACGAGCGTCTGCGCGCGATCCGGGGCTCCGAGATCTCGATGATCTTTCAGGAACCGATGACCGCGCTGAACCCGGTCATGACCATCGGCAACCAGATCGACGAGGTCTTCCGGTTTCATGAGAAGATGCCCGCGCGGGAGCGGCGCGCGCGCGCGCTGGGCCTTCTGGAAGACGTCCACCTCCCGGATCCGGAGCAATCGCTGCGGGCCTATCCGCACGAGTTGTCGGGCGGGCAACGCCAGCGGGCGATGATCGCCATGGCGCTGGCTCTCGATCCCAAGATCCTGATCGCGGACGAGCCGACGACCGCGCTCGATGTCACGACGCAGGCCCAGGTGCTGAAGCTCATCAAGGAGATGCAGGCCGCCCACGGCACAGGCGTGCTGTTCATCACGCACGACTTCGGCGTGGTCGCCGATATCGCGGATCGTGTCACGGTGATGCAGAACGGTCATGTCGTCGAGACGGGGACCACCGATCAGGTGCTGCGCCGCCCGTCCCATCCCTACACCAAGGCGCTCATCGGCGCCGTTCCGGACCTGGTCCCGCGGCCGCCGCGGCCGCGCTCGCCGGAAACGGTGCTGCAGGTGAACCACCTGGAGAAGACCTATCGCAGCGGCGGCGGCCTGTTCGGCGGCAAGGCCCGCGTGGTGCACGCGGCGAACGACGTGACGCTCGATCTGGCAAGGGGCGAGACGCTCGGGATCGTCGGCGAAAGCGGATCGGGCAAATCCACCGTGGCGCGGTGCATCGTGCGTCTGAACGATGCCGAGGCCGGCGAGATCCTGCTGGATGGCACGGATCTGCGGCCCCTGGGCCGGGCCGCGATGCGTCCCTACCGGTCGAAGATCCAGATGGTCTTCCAGGATCCCTTCGCCTCGCTCAATCCGCGCACGCGGGTGGGCAAGATCATCGCCCAAGGGCCGGAGATGTACGGCAAGAGCGCCGAGGACGCGCGCGCGCGCACGCTGGAGCTTCTGGAGATCGTGGGCCTCGATACCGGCGCGTTCGACCGCTTCCCGCACGAGTTCTCCGGCGGCCAGCGGCAGCGGATCGGCATCGCCCGCGCCCTTGCGCTGGAGCCTCAGATCTTGGTGGCGGACGAGCCCGTATCCGCCCTCGACGTATCGATCCAGGCGCAGATCCTGCGCCTGCTCGACGAGATCCGGGACCAGATGAACCTGTCGATGATCTTCATCACGCACGATCTGAGGGTCGCCGCGCAGGTGTGCGACCGGATCGCGGTGATGCAGCGCGGCAAGGTGATCGAGGTCGGGCCGACGGCGGAGCTGTTCGCGGCGCCACAGGCGGAGTATACCCGCGAATTGCTAGGGGCTGTTCCGGGCAAGGACTGGTTCGCCAAGGGTACAGAACCCGCGCAGGCGCAGGCGACCTGACGCGCGGCGCCGGCGCTGCCCGACGCAGCGGCACGAGATGCGCGCAAGGGCGACAGTGCATTGCTGTGCGAGCCCGCGCCCTCGGGAACCCTCGCGGTTGGACCTGCCCGGGGGCTTACGCGGGATCGGCGATGTCAGGGGCAGGCCCCTGGGCCTCGATCACGGCGCCCGCCGCAAACAAGACATCCTCGCGAAACCGGCCCGAGACAAGCTGGACACCCATCGGCGCGCCGTCCGACGTGCCGGTCGCGACCGCGAGGGCCGGCATGCCCATGACCGGCAGCCCCCTCTGGGTCAGCTGCGCTTCGTAGATCCGCAGGAAATCCGCTTCCGACCGGACGTCGGTTTGCTGCTCGAAGGGGGCCTCCCCCGAGACGGGACAGATCAGCAGGGGATAGTCCTCCAGGAAAAGGTCCCACTCCCGGATAAGGCGCGCGCGGTCCTGAAGCGCCGTCATCAGCGTGTCGAGATCTGGGGCGCCGACATCGCGCGTCATCATCCGGTAGACGAAGAGTGCGTCGGCATCGCCCTCCCGCTCCAGCATGTCGCCCACCGCAAAGGCTGTCTCCGCCATCCAGAGGAGGGTGTTGATCCGGGCCGCCGGGCGCACCGGCGGACACGCCACCTCGTCGACCGTCCAGCCCGCCTGTTCCAGCGTGCGGGCCGCGGCCACGAGCGCCTCGCGAACCGCCGCCGCGACAGGCATCCCGTCCGGCGCAAGGCAGAGGGCCGCGCGCTTGGCATAGGCCGCCCCGTCCAGAGGCGCGCCGACATGCCAGGGGTCGCGCTTGTCGGGCGCCGACATCACACGGTGCGCGAGCGCGAGGTCCGAGATCCGCCGGGCGATCGGGCCCGAGACGGCCATCACCTGCGCGCCGATGAACCGGTCGCCCGCCGTCCGGTTGAACGCGGGGACGCGGCCGAGGCTCGGCCGGAGGCCGTGCACACCGCACGCATAAGCCGGATAGCGGATCGATCCCGCAATGTCGGTGCCATGGGCAATCGGGCAGAGGCCTGCCGCAACGGCAGCCGCCGCACCGCCGGACGATCCCCCGGGGGTGATCCGCCCGTTCCGGGGATTCCTGGTCTGGCCGTGCAGGCCGTTGGTAGTGAACCAGCGCAGGGAGAACGCGGGCGTGTTGGTGCGGCCGACGAACACCGCCCCCGCCGCGCGCATGTGGGCGACGAAGGGACTGTCCTCCGTCGCGGTGTTGTCCTGCAAGAGGGTGAGCCCGTTGGTGGTGGCAAAGCCCGCCTGGTCGACGTTCACTTTGATCGCCGCGGGGACGCCCGCAAGCAACCCCGGCTCATCGCCTTGAGAGATCCGCGCGTCAATCTGCCGGGCCGTATCCAGCGCCTCCCGCCGGCCGTCCTGCACGATCGCGTTGATCGCCGGATTGACGCGATCCAAGCGCGCAAGGTGCGCCTCGGCGACCTCGACCGCGGAAAAGCGGCGCGCACGAACGCCAAGCGCAATGTCTGTCGCCGACAGGCGCACAAGATCTGTCACCGGTGGATTCTCCCCTTCAGTCGGTCGCAGGGTCAAGTGCGGCCAATCCGGGGGCGGAATCAATGCCGTTCGCGCGGTCCGGGTACGGCAATCAGGGGCCGCAGCGGGCAAGCAGGTCAGCGCGCTTCACCGCCTCTCTTTGCGGAATGGGATGACGTTCGGGAAGCAGGAAGACGCGTACTGCGAGCAGACCGACGACGGAAACTGCGACGCTCTCCGCGAAGGGGCCTGCGCCCGGACGCTCTATCAAGCGCACCAGGAACAGCCCCGCCAAGTGCTCCCGATTGCCGGGGGATCGCCCCGCGCCTTTGCTACTTCGAAGAATGGCAGC